>RDYC01000319.1 GCA_004293295.1 Bacteroidota bacterium | reverse complement strand
CTGATATCACCTCCAAAACAACGGTACTTTTATTATCAGCCATTTTATTCGGGTTGCCCCATTATGCAGGTTTTCCCAATGGGCCCATAGGTGTGGTTATGGCCGGTGTGTTGGGATATATTTTATCTAAAGCCACTTACGAAACACAAGGCATTGGCATTGCTTGGGTAATCCATTTTTTGCAAGATGTGATTATTTTTACAGCCTTGTTTATGATGAATAGTAAACCAGTGTAACGCACATTATTTCTATTATTGATATACCCCATGTTAGTGAATTAAAACTTAAACGATATTTTTACCGCTGGTTATTAAATCAACCTCAACCTATTTAATCAGACCGGCTTAAATGAAATACTTTTTTGTACTTATTACGTTAACCCAACTGACCTTTGCTGGTTACTCTCAAAACAGCCAGCTAATGGGGCGTTGGATTTTAGACAGAAAGCAATTTTCAAATGGCGATAACCTGGAAATTAACGACCCTACCTATTCCACAAAGCTTATGCTTTTGGTAACCCAAGACTCCTTAAGAATACTTAACCAAACATTTAAAACAACTTATACTGACACCCAAATTAAAACACCATTTAGAACAATAAATTACTTGCTAAAAGATGGTTATCTAATTACACAAGACGAACAGGATGATAAAATAAGTTTCTTTTTAAGACCCCATGATTTTGTAAAAAAGTACCCGGAATTTACACTAAAAGAACAAATCAGAAACCTTGACACCATTTATATCGCTAACAACATATCCGATTATATTTTTGAACATAGTGCCACTTTAGAAGATTTCATCTTGAACAACTTGTCGGAAAGTGGTCGTTCATCAACATCGTTTAATAACCTGTACTTTCAAGTTGAATTTATCTTAACCAGAACCAATCAAATTAAAGACATTAACGTGCTTCATTCCATTGATAAGGAATATGACAACGACTATATTGCTGCATTAAAAACTTCAGCACCCTTTTTAAAAAACCTTTCCGATAAGGACTTATTAATTACCCAAGAAGTGAATGAGTTAAAATGGTACAAAGAACTAACGGACAGTAGTGAAAAAAAACTTTTTGAGCTAAGAGCAGACGGGTTGGATTTTTATAACTTAAACAATTTTAAAAAAGCCATTGAATTTTTTTCCGAAACCAAAAACTTACCCATAAAAAATAACCGATTTAAGACTTTTCAAAAAGAATGTCTGATAAAACTAGCCATTTCTTATTTGGCAATTGGCAATATGGATGCAGCTTGTAACACATTTAACCAAATAGGCGACAAAACCGACTTCCAAATCAGGAATTATTTAATAGACTATTGCGCGAAGTAAGGTTACGAAAACACCTGACCACCGCCCACCTGCTTCATGGTATTTTAGCCCATATCAGCTTAATCATGTTAGGGGTAGGCAAAATACCGTGAAACAAAATTAGCCATCACTTATTTACAATTGGCATTACAATGCCATGAAATTAGCTGCAGGGCACCCTCAAGCCAATAGCCAACTGCGAACGACTGGTGCATGCCATCAATAACCGTGGCAACATGTTGGGCATTGTTGCCTAATGGAGTTATGGGTGAACCGTTTTTTGTTGCAACAATTCCGCATAAATTTCTTCAGCCAGTTTTTGCATGGCATTATTGTTTTCTTTAAGGCTGATGCGTTTGCCCTTTTTTAACAGTTGTAAGTAACGCTCATACGCCAATTGGTTTTGTTGTGGGTTGGTATAGCCCATGAGGCAAATTACCTTATCGCCAATATTGGCGTAATACTGCCCGGCATCTAAATTTAAACTGATTAACCCGTTAATGAGTTTGTGGTGAATAAGGTCGTCTGCAATAAGCGAAACGATGAGTTTTTTGAGGGATTTGGCTTTCATGGTGAAAATAATTTTGCTTTTAAACAATAATTTCTTGCTACAAAACAGCAAATAATAATATTTATATGCAAATATATTCGCACGAAAATATTATTAATGCGCATTTAACGTTGATTTTCAAGTAATTTAATTTTTACGACATTTGCATTTGAAGACCATAAATTCGCATCATGCCTAAATTACAGTTAAACCGAATCAAAGCCGTTCTTGCAGAAAAGAACAAGAGCAGTAAAGATTTGGCAGCGCACCTAAAAAAAACGGAATCAACAGTATCCAGATGGAGTACAAATGAGGTTCAACCCTCGGTTGAAACATTGTATGAAATATCAAAGTTCTTGAAAGTTGATATAAGGGAACTGTTGGTGTCGACAAAGGAGTAATTCCATTTCTACAAATGATGTACACATAAAACCATTACACCCTATTGCAGAGTATGCCACATTCTTATTATCGGTAATTTAAAATGTATTAACTTAGCCGTAACAATCATTTTTCACCTATTTTAGCATTCTACAATTTAACAAGGCACAAGAATAAATAACTGATATGCAGCACTTAGAAAAAACCCTGTGGACAGCAGCCGACAAAATGCGGAGCAATATGGATGCTGCCGAATACAAGCACGTTGTGTTGGGACTTATTTTCTTAAAATATATTTCAGATGCTTTCAGCGAGTTGTATGATAAACTGCAAGAAGGCAAAGGCGAATACGAAGGTGCAAACCCCGAAGATGCTGACGAATACTTGGCTCACAACATTTTCTTTGTTCCCGAAAAAGCACGTTGGCAATTTCTGCAAGACAGAGCCAAGCAACCCACCATTGGCAAACTTATTGACGATGCAATGGATGCCATTGAAAAACAGAACAGCAGTTTGAAAGGTGTGTTGCCAAAAATTTATGCCGACCCCGAACTAAACAAACAACGCCTTGGAGAACTCATTGACCTGATTGGAACCATTGGCTTTAACCAAAAAGGACACGTTGCCAAAGACCTTTTGGGCAGGGTATATGAATATTTCTTAGGGCAATTTGCCGATGCTGAAGGCAAAAAAGGTGGACAGTTTTATACTCCCGAAAGCATTGTAAAACTATTGGTGCAAATGCTTGAACCGTTCAACGGAAGAGTGTATGACGGCTGCTGCGGTAGCGGTGGAATGTTTGTGCAAAGCGAAAAGTTTGTAGAAGAACATCAGGGCAATATCAAAGACCTTTCAATTTATGGACAAGAAAGCAACCCAACTACGTTGCGACTGGCAAAAATGAACCTTGCCATTCGTGGCATTGATGCGAAGATTGAATTGGGCGACACCTTTTTGGACGACAAACATAAAGACCTGAAAGCCGATTTTATTTTGGCTAATCCACCCTTTAACATCAGCGACTGGAGTGGCGAACAATTGCGTGACGACATACGCTGGAAATACGGTGTGCCACCCACAGGAAACGCCAACTACGCTTGGTTGCAACACTTCATACACAAACTTAGCCCCACAGGAACGGCAGGCATTGTGTTGGCAAACGGAAGTATGAACAGCAACACAGGTAACGAAGGCGAAATACGCAAAAACCTGATTGAAGCGGGACTGATTGATTGTATGGTAAGTTTGCCTGCACAGTTATTTTTTAATACACAAATTCCTGCCTGCCTTTGGTTTTTGGCACGAAACAAAACCAACGGAAAATTTAGAAACCGAAGCAACGAAATACTTTTTATTGACGGCAGAAAATTAGGTGTGCTGATAAACCGTAGAAACAAAGAGCTTACTAAAAAAGACCTGAAACAAATTGCCGACACTTATCACAATTGGCGTGCTTCGACAGGCTCAGCACCCAAATATGAAGACATTGACGGCTTTTGCAAAAGTGCCACTATTGAAGAAGTGAAAAAGAACAACTACATACTAATGCCCGGAAAGTATGTAGGCACCGAAGAAGAAGAAAGTGACGGAATATTATTTGAAGATAAAATGCAAACCTTAACGGCTGCATTGGCAGAGCAATTTGCCAAACGAAGCGAATTAGAAAAAACCATTCGCAAAAACTTAAAAGGAATTGGATATGAGTTTTAGTGATGGAATGAAAATATCATTTTCTGATTTTGTGGAAATCAATCCTACAATCAAATTGAAAGCAGGTGAAGAATATTCATTCGTTGAAATGAAAGATTTAGATGCGACACAAAAATTTGTTAGCCCATCTGCTAAAAGAAAATTAACTGGCGGCTCAAGGTTCCAAAATGGGGATACTCTTTTTGCACGAATTACACCGTGTTTAGAGAATGGAAAAATTTGCCAAGTAAAGAATTTAGAAAATGGAGTTGGATTTGGTTCAACGGAGTTTTTGGTTTTAAGGGGAAAAGAAAAGGTATCAGCAACAGAATTTGTTTATTACTTATCACGATGGAATGAAGTAAGAAATTTTGCTGTTCAGAATATGATTGGAACTTCTGGAAGACAGCGTGTAGGGAAAGATGCTTTTAAAAATTTGGAATTAGAATTTCCCAAACTTAAAACCCAACAACGCATAGCATCCATTCTTTCCAGTTTAGACGATGCCATAGAACTCAACCAGCAAATCAATAAAACGCTGGGCGACATGGCAAAAGCCATTTTCAAAGAATGGTTTGTTGATTTTAATTTTCCCAATGCCACAGGCAAATTTCAGGAATCCGAAATTGGTAAAATTCCTGTTGGGTGGAAGGTGGGGAAAATTGTAGATGTATGTGAAGTGAATAAAAACACTTTGAGCAAAAAGTCAGATAAATTGGAATGGATTGACTACATAGAAATTTCTGAAGTAAGCAAAGGATTAATAGGAAAAGTAACAAGATATAACTTAGGAGAGGAGCCAAGCCGAGCGAAAAGAAAATTAAAACACGGTGATACGGTTTTGTCAACAGTTAGACCTGATAGGGGTTCATATTTCTTGGCAATCAATCCCAAAGAAACAGATATTGCTTCAACAGGTTTTGCAGTTTTTTCAGCCACTAAAGTTCCATTCAGCTTTATGCACTTATTTCTTACTGATGAAGTAAGTTTTAAATATTATGGTCAAGTTGCAAATGGTGGAGCTTATCCTGCGATTAATCCAAATACTATTATGGAAATGGATTTAATAATTCCTGATGATGAGACATTAAATTGTTTTCATAAGATAGTTGAGCCATTTTTTATTCAAATCCAAAAAAACATTGAAGAAAACCAATCCCTAATCAACCTGCGTGATACTTTATTGCCAAAATTGATGAAAGGGGAAATAGAATTGAATTAACTATTAAACGATATGAAGATATTAGCATTGAGAGGTGGCAGTAGTTGCGGAAAAACAGCCACACTAAATTTAGTTTACGACAGATTGATAGCATTGGGCGGCATTGCATCCCATAAAGTAAAATTGGGTGGTGACCCTAAAGATTTTGAAGACATTGTAATTTATAAAGGACAAAAGATCGCCTTTTTCACCATGGGCGACTACGCTTACGCAAGTATTAATGCGATAACTAAGTACGCAGGATTAAAAGTAGATGTACTGATAATTGCGAGTAATGTGAAATTTGTTAGGCCAATAAAGGTGATAGTTAGCTATCCCCATCATTTGATTAATAAAACTGTTTCGTCACCTAGTAATCCTGCAAATGACTTAATCGCTAATACAACAGATGCCGCTACTATTTTGGGATTGATTTAATAAACATTTATCCTTGACGAGAATTTTAAATCTTGAACAACTCAGATAATACAAAACTCATAAAGTGAAATAGTAATAACATGACACAGATTTCCAATATAAATAACACCTTTGAGAGTTACCAAAAGCTCATTAATTTTTATTTGGAGCATAAGGATAAAGAATTTAATACCATTCATGTAGAACTTCACCAATGGTTTTCTGCCAACATGTGTGCAACCTTGGGTGGCATTTTGGATATTTTTTCTGATAATATCAACACCATAAAGTTTGATTACATCAACCCTAATATTGAAAAAATTCTACTAAAAAACAATTTTCTGTCAAACTTTGGGCACACTAAGATAGTGGATAACCATCATACCACCATTCGTTTTTTAAAACTCAAATTAACCGATGGGAAATATTTTAATAATTACGTAGTGGATGAATTAATTGGCAGAACTGAACTTCCCAAAATGTCAGAGTTGGTTAGAGAAAAAATGACAGAAGCCATTTATGAGATTTTTGTAAACGCTCAAATACATAGTGAAAGTAAAAATATATATACTTGTGGTCAGTTTTTCCCAAGAGAAGATAAAATAGAATTTACCATTGTTGATACGGGAATTGGCTTTAAGAAAAAAGTGAACGACAGATTCAATTCAAACCTAAGTTCTATTCAAGCTATTGAATGGGCAACAAAAGATAAACATACCACCAAAATTGAAGTTACTGGTGGCATAGGCTTGGCATTGCTTAAGGAGTTTATTGAGAAAAATGGTGGGAAAATGCAAATTATTAGTGACGATGGTTTTTATCAATTTAGTAGGCAAGGCGAGGATATGCAAATTTTTAACGGCTCTTTTCCAGGAACAATTGTAAATTTGCAATTCAGAACTAATGACAACAGCTCATATGTACTTAAAAGTGAGCTTGATATGAATGATATATTTTAAAAAAATGGATATTTCAACGATAAATATTGTGAATGTTGTGGGTGACTCTTTTTGTGTAGAAGCAGAAGATGGCCAAAAAGTGTTTGAACTGATTAAAAAGGTTTTAGCGGAAAATCGAAAAGTAACATTGTCTTTTCTGAATGTAGAAATGCTAACTACCGCATTTTTAAATACTGCCATTGGCCAACTATACCGTGATTTTCCCGAAGAGTTAAT
>RDYC01000318.1 GCA_004293295.1 Bacteroidota bacterium | reverse complement strand
TATTGTGCTTTTGCATAATTTAGTGAACGCACCATGAGCGAATCAATTTTTTCTTCTTGAGTCAATGCCTTTTCATTGGTTTTAACTCCCCAAAAAACAGGGTTGTAGTGGGTGTCATGCATCGGATAGGTGTGAATTGAAACATAATCAACCGCTTGATAAAGTTGCTTTAAATCATTGATGTGATAAGAGGAATCGCCACCACCCCAAGAAGCAAAATTATCAGAAGACGTAATCCATAACTCTTGAGGTAAGCTGTTTTGCTTTTTTAACTGCTGTAGGTGATTTACCCATTTTAAAATAATTTTGGGTGCTACATAATAACTAGTGGCCCACTTCACCATGGCTTCATTGCCAACAGCAATAATCTTCACAATTTCAGGATACATTTTTGCCAATTCAACTGCTCTTTCAATCTCGGCAGTATTGGCTTTTTTATTTTCCTTTTCATGATTGGGTTCAATCTTTGTCCAGGCATTTTCGCAATCTATCCAAGCACCAAGCATTACATACATTTCAAAGTGTGGGTTTTCTTTTCGCAACTCTGTAATGGCTTGCATGATATTGCTAGCTTCAAGGTAATGGGTGTTGTACGTGCGTAGCAGTTTAATCCCGATTGCACTCATTAGTTTTAAATCCTCTTTAATTTGAGATACGGAAGGTTGTGAATCGCGGGTATGTGTGCGGTAGCCCCCATAGCATATTGCTAAGTAGTTTGAATCACCCAAGATTTGAGCTGCCGTTTTAGTTTGTGCAAACTGATTCGACTTACCTTGAGGTGATTTTTCGAAGCCACAAGAAGTTAGCATAATCGAGATTAGAATTAAACAGCGATATATTAAACTAACTTTTAACATCCTATTATTTTAAAATAGATTCTTTAACGTACACTGTAATTTTAGCAATTTCACCTGTTCTATTAAAGATATGGGTACTTGTTTCCTTATCTAAATGAAGTGAATGGTGTTCGCTCAAGGTACCATCTTTTCTTTCTATTTCAAGTCGGTTTTCCTGAGATAAGCGGTAGATAACCGGAACTTGGCAAAAGGTAAAACAGAGCGAACCCGGAAGTGGCGCAAATGCTTTATGTTCTTTGTTTGTGGTAACATAATTAAACATGCGATCTTGTGTGGTGAACTCATCTTTTCGCAATAAACACGGGTCGAAATAAAGAATGCCATTAGCTACAAAAACCCCTAATTCGCCAAACCTGCTGAGTATATCTTCTTTTACCTGACCAGTCATGCCCGGTTGTTGTGCTCCTTTATTACCCGGAGTGTGCGAGTATGGATCTGTAGGGAATGCGCCATACAGCGAAGGTGATTTATGTACACCAACTCCTGCATTAATTTCATAATAATGCTCTAATAATTTGCCAACAACTTCTGCTGATTCGTTCTTTTCAATGGCCTGTAAACATACTTCTTGAACTGCTAATTGTAGTTTAGAAACCATGTGCCAATAGATAGAACCAAGGCCTTCATAGCCATAGAATGTTCCTGAACGACCTGTAAATGATTTATGATCAAACACCACTTCAAAGGTGTCTAAAATCAATTTCCTTTCTTGTTTTACCAATTGCCCATAGGAAGAGTCGGCTAAGTTTGCTAAAGCTGCATCTAAATCGGCAGCATTTTTAAAATTACCATTAAAATGGTATTCCCCTTTAATGTCTTGCTCTACAAGTGTTTTATCCTTAGCAGCAATCATTGCATTGAGCAGCTTTGATTGTTTTACAGCCTCAGCAGGTATATTGTTTTTCTCTAAAAACTTAGGCAGTTGCTTATTTGGATAAAGCAAATAGCTGTATTGATCCGGTCGGAAAAGCGCACTGTTCTTCATGCTGTCCAACAATTTAATGGCATCTTTAGGAGATAGGTAACCAGAACTCAACACGGCAACCTGTCCTTCAAGCATTTCATTGAGGTAAGAAATGGAAATTTCTTTATTGTTCTGAATGCTCATCAAATTGTAAGAGTGATACATTCCATCATCGCGCTTATTGGCTTTAATGGTATGTTCAATAAATGCTAAACTTACTTTAACAAATGCTTTAAGTCTGCGGTATGAAATCGTTCTTTTCTCGCCCCAGAACGATTGTTTGTAAATATGTTCCCTGTAATCACTTCCTGCTTGACCCAAGCTATCCAGTATTTCTTTGCGTTGGGTATCATTAATATCACCTTTTAATAACTCGGCATGTTCATCAAAAGTAGTTTGTATCTTTTTAAAAAAGATGATCAACTCATTTGATATTTCAACCCGCTCTTCGTCTGCTGTTTGTTCAATGAGTTTATCAAAAAACACCAGGAACCTGCGCAGGTAACAAAGTGTTACCACAGAAACTCCATTCCCTACAAGTGCATTGTTTGCATCGTTCCATTCCGGCCTTTGGGTATTCATCCAAATGCCACCGCCCGGAATAAAATTAGAGAGTTTGGATAACACGGTGGCTAATATTTTTTCTATAAAGTTTACAGAATAAATTTTTCCCCTTTGGTCTTCTAGAAGTGTGGCATCAGATCCAATAACGTCACGTTTTTTCCTGATTTTAACATCTAACTCCTCATTAAATTCAATGGTATCTTTTGCGTTGTTTACAATCTCGCTGTAGCTTTTTATTTTGTACGGTACATTGGCATATACAAAAAGGTCTTGACTAAATTGGCTGCTCAACTGGCCGGGAAAATATCGCTCGTTAATTTCTAATAATTTGAGCAGGTAAATAATTTGATGGTCGCCCCAATAACCAATGTATGACCAAGGGTTGTCCGGTTCAACTGTTTCCCAATCAAAACCATTCTTGGTTAACCTATACGGGTTGTAGCCTTCAAAGGTAGTGGCGTTTAAAAACTTGTGAACCATGTTGCGGCTAAACACCGGATACGAAATGGCCAGGGCTTCCCAATTTTGAAAAATATCTCGCCAGTTACCTTCGTAATCCAGCACCTTTGAATGGTCAACTGCGCTGCGGGTGTTGATAGAAAATTTATTCCAAGGTCTACTTGGGTCACCATGCCTCCTGCTAAATTTTAACGGCATGTATTCTGCACAGAGTCGCTTAAAATGGTTATCGTCAGTTTCTGAGCATATTTTTTCCAACTCAAAAACAGTGAAGGTATCACCCAAGCCATCTAACAATTTCTGGTGTTTTTCATACACCATTTTGTTGGTTGCAACAAAGTGTTTCACTAAATCCCACTTTTCGATTTGGTAATTAAAATCGAAAATACCACCTCGCATAATATTGAACAGGGTATTGGAGAAATGTCGGGTATCTCTGTAAACATCATCAGATAATTGGATGCCATCTGAAGAAGCATTGAGTTCGATTAACCGTTGAGACCCGAGTTTGATATCGTCTTCTACCTGCTTTTCAAGCGCACTATTGGTTTTAATGGCATGGATAAGTGCAACAACATCAGCCTGACTTTGATTTACATCAGCCACGATGAGCCACTTTTTTTTATCTCCGGCTGATAAAGTAATTTCTTTATTGATGAAATAGGCGCCCTTTTCTGCCTTTACATCTTCTTCTTGTGTAACAGCCAATCCTTTTCTAAAGGCATTGAGTTGCAACGAAGACACTAAATATTTAGCATGATCAAGTCCGATAGACCAAGCCACATTGGCCTTAAGCGCTTCACTTGGTTCTGCCTTATCAACGATAATGGCACTTAGGGCAAATATACCCATACCTGAACCCGCGTCTAACTCATTGCGTTTGTAAGCATCTACCAAAATGCTTGCGGCATTTTGCAAATCGCTGCTCACCCCATCAGGCATGATATTTTGAATACCATCAAGTATATTAATTCGGAGTTCTTTATCGCCATTATTTGTTAGAGAAGATTTACGAACAAAACCATAAATATTACTTGAGTTCCACTCGTATCTAAATGTTAGTGCAAAATTGTGGTTGATTTCTTCGAATATAATTTTGTTGCCAATAGCACTTTTGTAAAGGTTTCTTGTAGTATGGTATAAACTATTGTTTCGTTCAGAAAAAGGCTCCCAAATCTTTACCTCACCATTTTGGATAATTTGGAATATAGACTTAGAGCCGGTATTATCATACGATTCGGTAATTTTATCTGCGGTGTAATAAGGGAACAACGCATATTCTGCGCTCTTACGACCGGCTGTAATACCTCCGTTACTTGATATAAACATCCAATGATGAGAGTCGCTCACAACACTCATGAAAAAGGGATTTATTTCATTATAATTTGAAATACAAAAGAAGTTTTCGCCTTCTACTTTTACTCGCTTGATAGCTACTGAATTTTCTTGCTTCACTTGATTTTGACCTGACATTATTTGGTATCTGTTTACCTGATTGCTTTGTTATAATCTAATTTTGAGAAAAATATTATTGTGTATTCAGCTGTTTATTTAAACAGCATCAATTGCTATCGAAGTATGATTATTTGTACTTATACACCCTTACATAATCAATAGCCATGGTGCCCGGGAATGGGGTGTTATCGTTTGGTGGTCCACCAAAATTTCCGCCCACTGCTACATTCAAAATCATAAAAAACGGTTGATTGAATACCCACTTCCCGCGTACTTCTGCGGGGGTAACTCTTTTATAAAGATAGCCATTCACAAAAAAATCAATTTTGCTTTCATTCCATTCAACGGCATACACGTAAAAATCTAAATCAAACCGACTATTCTGAAGGGAATAAGCCGTTGATATGGCTTCGCCACCCGAGTAACCTGGCCCATGAATGGTACCATAGGTAAGGTTTGAAAACTTACCCTTCTGTTCCATGATGTCAATTTCTCCGCAATTGGGCCAACTTACACTATCAATGTTTTCGCCCAACATCCAAAATGCGGGCCACATGCCGGCTCCGGTTGGTGTTTTAATGCGCGCTTCTATTTTGCCATATTGCTGGGTAAATATGCCTTTGGTTTTAATGCGGGCAGAGGTGTAATTTCCCGAAACTTTTCTTGCGGTTATCAGTAAATTTCCTGCTCCATCTAAAGATACATTCTGGGCATTGTTGGTATAGGTTTGAAGTTCGTTATTACCCCAACCATTTTGCCCGGTACCCAAATCGTAAGTCCATTTAGCAGCATTTGGAGTAGTGCCCGAGTCGCCCTCAAACTCATCACTCCATACCAATTCGAAGTTTCTTTCCGGAAGGGTTTGTACTGGGTCTACTTCGCAACTGGCTATAAACACAGCGGTTGTTGCTAAAAATATTATTTTATTAATACAGTTCATAAATTCAATTGTTTAAGGAATTTTTTTTGGTAGGTGTTTATTTATAGAAATAAATATTGTCGAGAATAAAATTAGGACCACCAGTAACAATGATTGCTCCTAAGTTGCCTTTTTGGTTAAGGAGATTTCCGTTAAGAGGAATATCAAAAGACTTCCAAACACCAGCTTGAAACCCTGTTAAATTCGTTCTTAGGTCTTTATCATCGCCAATGGGGTTACCGGTGTTCACATCGGTATTAATGGTTTTATCGGCACCGATGTCTCTAATTTGAATGCCAATTGTAGTAGCTGCATTTTCTACGTAGGCATCAATATGCAAAAAACCAAGGGTTGATGCATTTACCGGATTTTCGGTAAACATAATTCCTGTGTAATTATTATTGCTGTATTGAGCTACCTTTCCGGTACTTGTTGTTAAAATTTCCGTTAATGTAGTAGAGCCTCCAAAACCCGGAGTAAAATTACTTTCAGTTGCATTGGTATAGGTATCACTAAAAATAGATTTTACATCACCTTGCGGCCTTGTAGGTGTTGGTGCAGCAGGTAAATCTCCCTTTGACTCAATAATGATTTTCCCTTTTGCAGTTACGCCATTTATTTTAGCTGTTATTTCTGCAGTTCCTGATGCAAGCACTGTAACAACTCCCCTATCGTTAACAGTAGCCACCGTTGGATTAGAGCTGGTAAAACTATAATAAGCGGCTGTTGAAACTACTTTTACATCTTGGCCATTTGTTAGGTTATAAATATGGCTTAACCCGGTTATGTTTATGGTGGAACCAATAAACGATTTCACGGTGCTTGTTTGCCCATCTAAAATAGTTGAAGTTGGTTTGCCAACGGTTCCTAGTTTTTCAAATCTTATTTCATCAAACCAAAGCACATACCCTGAACCGTTTGTTCCTTGAGTTCCGGCAGCAAACCAAAATATCCCTCTTTCATTGGTTAATTTAGAGGCATCAGGAATTGGAATAATTACTTTAGTCCAGTTGGTTCCAACATTTACGTTTTGGATTGAAACCTGGTATTTATCTCCAAGGTAGTCTATTCCATATCCCACATCACCAAGTTTAGTACCTACAGATGCTTTTACGTAAAAGGTGAGTGCATCAAACCCTGATAAGTCTCTACCTGCTCCATCTATTCTAAAAATAGCTCCAGCGTACGTGCCGGTGGGGTCTGTATTATTGGGCACATCTATTCTTATAGAAGCGTCACTTTTGAAACCATCTTTCCTATCAACTGAAAACACATCAGGTTTTGCATCAGCAAATGGAAAATAAAAATTGGAACCTAAACCAATAAAGTCATCGGTAAAAATATCGGCAGTTTTAGCAAATGAAGGCAATACTGCATCATCAGATAGTTCTCTTTTGCATCCGAATTGAACCGTAATAAATGCTGCTATGAGACTTATCTGTACCGTTTTTTTATTTAATATATTCATTTCTTTTTGCTTTAATAAGTAGTGAATTTTATTAATTATTAATATTT
>RDYC01000317.1 GCA_004293295.1 Bacteroidota bacterium | reverse complement strand
ACCAATTCCAATTAAAGCAAAATACTTTGTGGCGTTTTATGGTTTATTGGAGTTATATCAAGGAATAAGTAACAACCCATCAGATAATGTTGCCCATTTTGCGCATTTGGGTGGCATGTTGTTTGGATTTATTTTGGTAAAGTGGTGGAATAAAACCAGAAGGGATACGTTTTACTAAAAGATTAGTGCTATGAGTTTATTAACTGAAATCAAACAAAACTATATCTATTCAAATCATGCAGTAAGGCGCATCATTGCAATAAATGTATTGATATTTATTGTAATAAGTATGGTGCATGTTTTTTTCACCTTGTTTCAGTTTTCACTTGCCACCCACAATTTGGTGAGTGTTTTTACACTACCTGCCTATTTACCGGATTTATTGAAGCGTCCTTGGAGCTTAATTACTTACATGTTTTTGCACGATGGGGTGTTGCACCTTATTTTTAATATGTTATGGTTGTATTGGATGGGCAATTTATTGCATGAGTACCTCGGTAATAAAAGGGTGTATCAAGCTTATTTTTTAGGGGGTATTTTTGGCGGGTTGGTTTATATCCTGGCCTATAATATTTTTCCATTATTTGCCACTGTTAAAGCGGTTGCTTTTGCGTTGGGAGCCTCAGCAGGTGTGCTCAGTGTAACGGTTGCAGTAGCAACACTCCTGCCTGATTATGAAGTGAAGCTGTTGTTTTTTGGTTTTGTTCGGTTAAAGTGGATAGCCTTGATTATTGTAATTCTTGATTTACTAGGTATTTCAGGAGGCAATGCCGGAGGCCATATTGCCCATTTAGGCGGGGCTGCTTTTGGCTTTATGTTTATTAGGTATTTGTATAAACACACCGTTTTTGAAGGGATGTTTGATAAGTTAGCCGGGATATTTAAAAAGAAGTCACGGTTAAAAGTACATTACAAAACCACTTACCTAAAAACAGAAAACGGAAAAAAACCTTCAGAACATGAGATTGATTTAATTCTGGATAAAATCAACAGAAGTGGGTACGATAGTTTGTCAAAATTAGAAAAAGAACAATTGTTTAAAGCAAGCAAAGATTAAGTATGTTTATCATCAATAGAATTGTATTTGTATTTAATTCAATTGCCATACTTGCCCTGTTGGCATCATATTTAGCCCCTTATTTAAGCCCGGACTTGCTGTGGCCTTTAGCCTTTTTAGGGTTAGCGTTTCCAATCATAGTATTGGTAAATGTGTTGTTTGTTATCTATTGGGCGTGTTTCCTAAACATGAAATTTTTGTTCTCACTTGCCGCCATTGTTATAGGTTGGAATAACATGGCAAAATTTATACAGTTTGGAAAAAACCAAAGCTCGCAGCAAATAGAGAATAGTATTAAAGTTGTAACATTTAATGCCCGATACTTTGGTGTATTTGAAGGCAACCCAACCGAGGACAGTGATATTTTTGAGGATAAACTGGAAAAAATAAATCCGGACATCCTTTGCTTCCAAGAGATGTTTATAGTTCATGATGCATCCGAAAATCAAATACAACAGCTGATAAAAAAGAAATACAGCAGCTATAACAAGGCAAATATTAAAGTAACTGATACCAAGTGGAACTGCGATAATATTGGCATATTGAGTCGTTACCCCATTATTAAGCAAGGCATTGTGGAGCATGATAGCAACACCTTTAATTACACCATTTTTGCCGATGTGGTGGCCTTAGGCGATACCATTAGAATTATTAATACACACCTGCAGTCCATTAAGTTTGAAAGCAAGGAGTACGAAGCGGTTAAAGAAATAAGTCTGGAAACAAATAAGGAAAAGGTGAGCACATACAAAGGCATTATCAGCAAAATGAAATATGCCTTTTTAATGCGTGCTAAGCAAACCGATGCCATTGAGCAGTTTATTAGCGAGTCGCCATATAAAATAATACTATGCGGAGATTTTAACGATTCACCATTATCTTACGCATATAGAACAATTAAGGCAGACATGAAGGATGCGTTTATGGAGGCCGGAAGTGGTTTGGGTAGAACCTATGTAGGAAAAATGCCTAGTTTTAGAATAGATTATATCATGGGTGATGACCAATTTGAGTTTTTTGACTATTACTCTAAAGCATTCTCTTTTAGCGACCACAAAATGGTAAGCTGTTCGATAAAATTAAAATAAGCGGAGTTATTTTAATGATGAACAGTGTAAATCGGTTTGTGAGCCGATGTTGAGGTGATTTTCATTCCTTTTCAACCCAAGAAACCATTTAAACAGGATATGCGCAGTTCGCATCGGTAATACTGATTTGGGAATAAATTGTTTTTAAAAAGTAGCCATATTCCTACCTTGCACCTTCTTAACCCTAATAATTATGAAGAAATTAGTACTCAAAATTGCAGTATTTTTAGTATCAATTAATCTAGTATGTGCCCAAAGTCCAACTCAACCTGCTTTGGGTTTTAATGTTTTTCTGGAAAACGGTGCCTATCTTTCAACAAATGAAACAGATGGACCTGTAGCAATGGGAGGAGACTTAACTGTGGCCGGGAATTACCAGGTTTCTACCAATAACGCGGGTAACTTTTTGGTAGGAGGGGTAAAGGTTTCATTGGTAATTGGAGGTAAAGTTATTTATCAAAGTGGAAATAGTTTACAAGTAAACCAAAACGGGTATGTAAAAATTGGCGATGCAACCGGATCTCATGTTTGGTACAAGGACCCTAACAACGCAACTCCCCCAATTCAAATTACCTCAGGAGCTCATTACAACAGTTCTCCAAGAATTCAAATGCAAGCAAATTCTAATCAACTAGGTGTTAGCGCAACAAATAACCCGGTATTTCAAAGCGGGCTCATTGATTTTAACGCGGCATTTTCGGCATTGCGCCTCAATTCTACAGCTATTTCAACTTGTACCAATAATGCAACCTTAACCAATTCAAACGGGCAACCCATTTCAAATGTTGGTTTACCTCATCAGGTAAAAATTAACCTAAACAATGGGATTAATTACTTAAATATTTCAGGAACAGATTTAAATAATGTGCAAGTATTTACTTATGTAAATCAGCCAAGTGCCAATAAAATTTTGGTTATTAATGTAAATGCTCCCGGAAATTTTGTGTGGAACGTTTGGAACCAAGCTGGCATAGGTTTAAGCAATTGCCCGTTTATTATTTATAACTTTTACAATACCACTGATTTAAATATTTGTGCTAATAATACCATTGAAGGCACTGTATTCGCGCCATTTGCCAATATTAAGAAAACCGTAAACCAGTCAAACATCGAAGGTCAGGTGATTGCAAAATCACTAATGCATGCGGGTGGCGAAATGCATCATGCTCCATTTACACCAAGCGTTACAGGTTGTGTGCCAACAACAGCATCTTTTAATATCAACAATAATATCCAATGCATTTACAACAGCTTTGAGTTCACCTCAACCGGCACAGGTAGCGGCACTTTAAGTTATTTGTGGGATTTTGGAGATGGCACTACTTCTACATTGGCAAACCCTTCAAAAAAATATACAAATCCCGGTCCATATACAGTAAAACTAAAGATAACCGGCTCAAATGGTGTTGATAGCATCCAAAAACCTGTTAACGTAGTAGCAAAACCAACAACCGGTTTCACCATTAATGATACATTGCAGCCATTGGCTACTAACAATTTTGTATTCACCACCATCAACCCCAATGCTAACTACTCATACGAGTGGCAATTTGGTGATGGAAGCCCATATGCTTATACCACCAATGCTTCCAGAACTTATGCAGGAACAGGGGTACGAGTAGTATGTCAAATTGTAAGCCACCTTGGATGTAAGGATACAGCTATCCGTAAAGTTTATATAACTAGCGGAGGTGTTGGCTCAGGAGGTGGAGGAGGTTTGGAAAGCGAAAGCTTGGGTGATTTGGTAACAAAACGCGACTATGGATATATCAAAAATGGTGTTAGTCGCCTGATAAATTATGCAAATGCACCGGTGTTTACAGCTAACCATGCATACACATTGGGTAAAAAAGCAGGGTCGCTGCTTATGGCTGATATGATTCCGGCAACACTAGCTTCTGGTGATGTGCTTAGGATTACGTCTCCAAGTGATTTGGTTAGCATTACCAAGGCGCTTGAAGTTATTTCTGTAGATTACACCAGGGCCGATGTAGCAAAAGCCGTGGTATTAGGTATTAAAACAAAGGATAAAGCTTATTCGCATGCTAAATACATTTGCGACAGGTTAAGAGGTGCCAAGTTGTTAAGCAGTGAGGTGAAAGAAATTGCGGGATATAATTTTATCCGTTACCTGCTACAGCAAGAAGACGGAAGCATGGAGTTTGGAACATCTTTCGTAGTAGGATATTCAAAAAACAAGGAGGGTTATAGCCTTCAAACCAATTGGTTGTTGGGCGATCTTATTGGCGAAGATACCCTATACAATTTCCAAGTTTGGGCAGCGAATCCGGTAGACGCAGATAAATTGGTAACTGATATCATCACCAAATTAAAAGCATCTTCATTAAGAGAACCCATTACCTCTTCTACAGCTCCGGCAATGTTCATTATTCAAGGTAGCAGAAACGGAGAAAATTTAAAGCTACAAATTAATAATGCGGGTGCAAATGCAACAGGCCGTTTAGAGGTTGAGGTACAAGAAAACGAGCAATCAAGCTTCACTAATTTCACAAAAAACATCAGCATTGTTTCGGGCGAAGAGAACTGGATTGATGTGAAAGTAGATGATGGTTATGAGTACAGCATAAAACTTATAGTTAATGATGTAATACATGATGTGGTTTATATGGCCGATGGAAATTGGTCGTTAGATTATGATAAGACTTATACCACCATCAATGCATTTAATGTTACGAATGAGCCGAATAGGATTTATATACCAAAAAATCTTTCGGTTTACCGCATGGCGAGTGTTCAGGCAACTAGCGATGATTACATCAGCCTGTATAAGGGAATACGCCAAGGAAATGCAGTAACAGACTTAACTTCTTACAGCCATGTAAGCTTTTTTGCGAAAGGTAAAGGTAAGGTAGTGGTTCAAATCAATCGTGATAGCATTGCAAATCCTAAGGCACAATTTAAACACGAAATTTTACTAACTGAGGAAGGTAAACAATTTACCATTTCCTTAGCCGACTTTACTTCTGATATCATTAAAACACCATTTAATCCTAATGATGTTCGGTTAATTAATTTCTCGCATGGATACGATGAAAATGTTGGAACCAGCATGTCCTTAACAGTAGGAAACCTATCGTTTATCAAATCATCAACCGGATTATTGTCGTCAAGTAAAATTGTACAACAAGTTAGCGTGATGCCGAATCCAAACTACGGTACATTTGCCTTAGCATTTAGTGCCTCTAAAACTGAACAAATTAAATACGTGCTAACCGATATTATGGGCCGTATTGTTGGCTCTGGAGTTATTGATGCATATGCAGGGAATAACTCATTTCAATTGCAAATGGAACAAACCAAAGGGTTGTACTTCTTAACACTGGAAAGCCAACACCAAAAATACCAAACAGTAAAAATAATTTACCAATAAAACAAAAAGCCGCGCAAGCGGCTTTTTTTATGCAGAAGCTTGGTAAGTCCTATAAATTTTAAGCCAACTCAGGTGTCCGGGTATACATATAAGGGCATATATCACCATCATGGCACTGTAGTAAAAAAGTCCTTGCTCATAATACAACACCACACAACTGGCATTGATTATAAACCAATAGACCCAACTGGTAAGCACTTTCCTAGCCTCCTTGATGGAAGCCAACAACCCGAATAGGGTAATAAAACTGTCTAAAATCGGGTTTGCACTATTGGAATAATGTTTAAATAAATACGAACTCATAAGAGCAAGTGCAGCAAAAGTTAAAATATAAATAAGGTGTGTTTTGGGTTTCCATAAGGTGATGTGAACATTGTTTTTTTGTGCTTTTTGCCAATACCATAATCCATAAAAACCAATACCCGCAAAATAAATGCTAACCATTGCCTGCGCATATAATCGTGTTTGATAGAATACCAAGCAACTGAGTATAGATGATAGGATACCAAACAACCAGCCTACTTTTTTTTCTTTCATTAAAAGTAAACTATATACTATACTAAATAAAGCTCCAACCAATTCAATAACCTGAGTCCACAGCATGGTCCAAAACTATTATTTATTTCAAAAAATAAGGTGATATAAATCTGTTAAAAATAAAAAGCTTGTTTTTTTGATTGCACTCACTTTAAATTCGCCTCCGTCTTTGGGGTGGTAAACCTTAGGTGTTAAATACACCAATAGTTTGCCTGAGATTATACCCTTGGAACCTGCACAGGATAATGCCTGCGAAGGGAGTAGACACACTCTTGTTGTTTTGTTGTGATTTTTTGCAGCAATAACACCGATTTCAAGAAGGTAAACAATTGTTTGCATCAGCCAGCCCCGGTTGTTGTTTTGTTTAACTTAGTAGTCAAATTTTTATGTTAAAGCGTTTTCTAAGTGTTCTATCGCTGGCTGTAAGCCTAAGTGGTATGGCTCAAATTGATTCAACAAACAAACGGTTGTTGGATTCAGCTGTGGTATCAGGTGTATTGGCAAAACCTAAGTATCCGGTTACACAAATTAACTTGTTAAAGGAAGTAATTAAGCAAAGGTATTATGGTGCGGATATCCCCACATTACTTTGTTCCACCCCATCTTTTAATGCATACAGTGATAATGGAACAGGTATTGGATATAGCACTTATAGGTTAAGAGGGCTTGACGCAACAAGAATTAATTTTACCATTAACGGTATCCCTGTTAACGACCCTGAAAACCAAGGAGT
>RDYC01000316.1 GCA_004293295.1 Bacteroidota bacterium | reverse complement strand
TTGCTACTTACCGCCAATTGTTTACTCCTAAGCCATGGATTCAGTAGTTTCAGCGTTTTGTAATTGCAATTCAACTCCAAGCTAAACTTCACCAAATCAGTAACAGTGGTATTTATTTTTACCACAACCGTTGATGGGAGTTTGTATTGGTGTTGTTCTGCTATATTAAAACCAAATACTTTTGGGCGTGAAGCAATTTCTTTAATGGCCAATATCCTAAACACATACCTTGCCGTTTCTGTATTCAGCCACAAATCATAATAACTGTTCACACCTTGTTGTTGCAGCTGTTTGCGCACCCCGTCAATTCCCATATTGTATGATGCTGCCACCAAAGCCCAACTGTTAAAAATGCCATAAGCCTCTTTAAAGTAGCGGCATGCAGCCTCAGTAGATTTGATAAGATGATAATGCTCATCCACATCTGCATTAATTTCCAACCCGTAAATTTTGGCTGTGGCATCCAACATTTGCCAGTACCCTGAAGCCCCTGCCGGAGATACCACATTTTGTAAGCCACTTTCTGCCAAAGCAAGGTACTTCAAATCATCTGGGACACCGTTTTGTGCCAATATTTTTTCTATCAACGGAAAAAACTTGTTTCCCCGTTTTATCATCAATACCGTTTGCGATTGCCAATACACATTAGTTAGCAACTCCCGGTCATAACGTTCCTGAATGTCTGCATCACTTAGCGGAACAGGCTCCCCTGCAAAAGAGATCTGTTTGGGTGAAGCAAGCGAATAAATTTTATAGTAAGTTTCAAATTCCTTTTGCTGCTTATCATCATCTGTTAAGGTGGCGTAAACAAACAACCCAAAACAGGTAAAACAAATAATAACAATAAACTTCAAAGGGGCTTTTAACATGGCGCAAATATAAAAATCTATAAAACAAATACTTTACTGGTTTTTTAAACGAAAAACACCTTGTTTTGTTACAATAAGCCTAAAATTATGAAAATACTCAAAACAATTGGCCTAGGCCTTTTAGCACTCATTGTGCTACTCGTGGTGGTATCATTTTTTCTACCTGGTAAATCCCATGTTGAGCGAAGCATCATTATTGAATCAAATGAAGATGTAGCTTTTGAATTAATTAACGATTTGCACCAATGGAAAAAATGGAGTCCGTGGCACGCATTAGATACCAATGCACAGTGGACGTTTAGCGAGGTGGCTGTTGGTAAGGATGGTTGGTATACTTGGAAAAGTGAAAACCCCAATGTAGGCAACGGCAAGCTCACCATAACTGAAAGTAAGCCCGGTGAGTTAATCATGACAAGTTTGGAATTTGAAGGCATGAATCCTTCACAAGCGGGTTATTATTTTACCAAAGTGGATGGAGGTACCAAAATAACTTGGACTTTGGATAGCGATATGGGTATGAACCCAATGGGCAAATACTTCGGGTTGTTTATGGATAAAATGATTGGCCCCGATTACGAAAAAGGATTGGCAGCCATTAAGAAAATTTGTGAAAGCACTCCCAAAAAAGAAATGGTGTTGGGTTTTGAGGTAGAGAAAAGAACCATACCCACCCAAAAATTTGTTTTTATCAGCAATAAAAATGTAAAACGCGAGAATATCGGAACCACCATTGGCGAATGTTTTTTAAAGCTGGATACTTATATTAAAAAGAGCAACAACAAAATGGTAGGATATCCGTTTACCACTTGGTATAACATCAGCATGTTTAACGCAGCATTGCCTGTGGAGCAAGATACCAAAGGCGAGGGGGATATTAAATTTAATGTGCAGGAAGCTTTTGATGCCATGGTGGTAAAATACTATGGCGCTTATGATAAAAATGAAGCAGTTTATGCTGCCATGGATACCTACATGAAAGAAAAAGGGTTAACCCCGGGCGGCCCGCCAACAGAAGTGTACGTAACTGACCCCATGGTGGAGAAAGACACCACCAAGTGGTTAACCGAAATGGTGTTTCCGATTAAAAACTAAAAAATGATAATAAAAAGGAGGCTCTGCAAAGTGCCTCCTTTTTATTTATTAGAACCGAACCTATCTCAAGCTAAAGTTTGCACAGCTAGATATATTTCGTTACTTTAGTAGAAAAACGCTCTCGATGCTTAAATCGCTAATCCTATTTCTATTGGGTGTAATATTGATGCAAGGTGTTTCAGCCTCCTCCCTTAAATTGGTTGGCTATATTAATCCCTTTAACTGCGCATCTTGCAACTCAACTGCAAGTGCATTAAAAAGAGTGCCTGATTTAACAAAGGCCGTAAAATTTATATATTCCACCAAGGCTGTTACCGAAGAGCAAGCCATTGAATACACCAACGAAATAATAGGGCAACCTGTAGCTATTGAAATGAACAACAAATTATTTACCGTGTTGAATAAGAAATTTGGTCAAAGTAAAGTTCCAGTGATTTGTTTATATGATACCTTAATAAATGAAATTGTGTATTCCTCAAGTATTGATAGTTTATTGTACTACGAGGATGTGTTTAGGCAGGTACTAAAACTCGCAAAGCCCATTACCATAAACAAACACCACAGTAAACCCATCGCTAAATTAATTGGCTGGAAAAGCCTAAGCAAAGTGGGCGATAACATTGTAGTTCATGCCTTTCAAAAAGCCGGTAAGCTGTATGTTTATAACTTAAAAAGTCACCTTACAGATTCTATAATGATACACTCAGGTGTAATGGAACTGATTTATGCCCAATTAAAACTTCCGGCAACCTATGCAGCCGTTAACAAATACAGACAACGTTTTGATGGCCCTGATGAATTAATGTATCAATTCTCTACAGAACATGTGATAAGTGGTGATGAGTTAATGACCCAATTGGATGTGTTTTATTACGATCCGAATTATACCGGAGATACGATTAGAAGACAATGGTTCCCTTTTGTATTTAACTACAATTTTAAAACCAAAGCGTATAAATTATTTCACGTAAACACTTGGAATAGCTATCCAGCAGATGCTGATAAACAGCCTTCCTACACGCAAGACCTTGCCATCATTGAACACGTGAATGATACCCTCTTATTGTTAGGCTGCGATAAAAAATCAGCTAATGAAATGGATTCTGCTAAAACAAAACTGGTATTGCAGTACGTAAAACCAAAGGGAACCACCACTTTTGAGTACAAAGGTGTAGTTGCGGATTCTGTTACCTTATCATCCTATTCCTTTTCAGGAAAAAGTTTAAATAGGCGGTCTTCCTATTACATTTATAGGTACCATAAGGATTGGATATTTTATGAAGCAGCCCCTATTTTTTTAGACCGAAAGTATGCCATACAAAGAGATGTACGCGACTATCAGCAAAACGTCACTTGGATATTTGATATGCGCTTTACCAACAACACCATTACCTTACTTTGCAAAACGGATTCAGTTGCATTGTTGCAGATTGTGGTGGATAGAAAAACCAATCAGGTATTGGGTAAACAAGAGTTGGCGAAAAAGGATGAAGATGAAAGCGATGAACCGGGAGATCCGGCAGCCGAGATTTTTGCTTCCAGAAGCAATTACTGGATTACGGATAAGGGTATTTACATGTTAAACAGACAAGGTGAAATTATTGAACTGATTCAATAAATCTAACCTATTATCACAAGTGGGATTTTCCGTTTATGATGATAAAAACGAACTAACTTTATATGTCAAAAGTGTCCAAACTAATCAGTTTCTTATTGCTTATTGTTTTTTATTCAAATTCGTTTGCCTCCTCCCTTAAATTGGTTGGCTACATCAATGCTTTGAGTTGCCAATCGTGCAATGCCAAGGCTAAAAATCTGGCAAATTTCCCTGATTTAACCAAGGCCATCACCTTTGTTTATTCCACCAAAACGGCCAATTATAACCAGTCGCTAAAGTACACCCAACAAATCATCGGGCAACCGGTAGCCATTGAAATGAATAATAAGGTGCATGCTGTATTGAATAAAACATTTGGTGCAAGTAAAGTTCCCGTAATTTGTTTATACGATACATTGGGGGATGAAGTTGTTTTCTCCTCAAGCATTGATAGTTTATTGATTTATGAGGATGTATTCAGGAAGGTACTAAAGCTATCAAAGCCCTTTGTCGTAACAAAACACCCCAGCAAACCCATAGCTAAATTAATTGGGTGGAAAAATTTTAGTAAAGTGGGTGATAACCTAATAGTTCATTCTTTTAAAGAGGCTGATAAGCTATATGTTTATAATTTGAAAAATCACCTTACTGACTCTATTATGATAAACGCTGAGGCAATGGAACTGATTTATGCGCAGTTAAAACTCCCCGCAACCTATGCTGCTGTGAACAAATACCGAAAACGTTTTGACGGACCGGGTGAATTATTGTACAAGTTCTCTACCGAACCTTCTGTAAACGGTGATGAGTTGATGGTACAATTAGATGTTTTTTATTACAATCCGCTTGATACCGGATATATTATTAAGCAAGAGTGGTTTCCTTTTGTATTTAGTTATAACGTTAAAACCAAAACCTCCAAGTTTTTTCATGTGAATACCTGGAACAGTTATCCGGGGGAGGGAAGCCCGTTACCATCTTACATCCAAGACTTGTGCATGATAGAATTGGTAAATGATACCCTATTGTTATTAGGTTGTGATAAAAGTGTAAAAGATGAGATGGAATTGGCCAAAACCAAGTTGGTATTGCAATATGTAAAGCCCCAAGGAACCACCACTTTTGAGTACAAAGGTGTGGTTGCAGATTCTCTTACCATACAATCTTATACCTTTTCAGGAAAGAGTTTAAATATGCGGGCTGGCTATTATGGCTACAGGTATCATAAAGAATGGCTGTTTTATGAGGGAGCCCCGGTTTTTCTAGACCGCAAGTACCAAATGCAAAGGGATGTGCGCGATTACCAAAGAGACATCACTTGGATAGTTGATATGCACTTCACCAACAACACCATCACCTTACTTTGTAAAACGGATTCTGTGGCATTGTTGCAAATAGTAGTAAACAGAAAAACCAACGAGGTACTGGGTAAACAAGTGTTGGTGAAAGAAGATGATAATGAACAAGATGAAGAAGACGAATTAATTTATACGTTTTTTGAGTTTTTTTCTTCCAAGAACAATTACCTGTTAACAGAGCAAGGCATTTATATCTTAAACTGGCAAGGCGAAATTATTGAAATGGTGCAGTAAGCTTCGCGTACCGTTTTTATGTACAAGCTACTCAAAAGGCAAATTATCCATAAGCACCCAATAACAAGTGGTTAAGCAATCAATCGCGAGGGATTTTGATGTGATGATGAGTAACTCACCAATAGTACAACATCCTCCATTTGGTATAAAATGAGGTATATAATACTTATTTTCAGATAAATAGGCTATTTTGTTTTTCATTAGGGTAAAAAGTGGAGCCTAAGTTGTCTTTAATATTAAGATAATTTTACAAATATCAAGAAGCAACCAAATGTGCTTTTGCCTATCTTGGCTGTTCTAAACCACAAATGCTCATGCGCATAAGTCATATTATTCTTTTGTTACTAATCATATCAACCAATGTGTTGTATGCACAGTTAATGCCTGTTCCAGTTACAGGATTCAACCAAGATGCCATTGCCGATGGCAATGTTGCTGCTGCAGCATCAACCACTATTCCCAACGGATTTGATCAGGCTGGCTGGTCGTTTGTTGCCCAAAATTTCATCGGAAACCCAACTTGTGCATTGCCATTATCACGAGTAATTCCAAATGCCCAAACACCTGGTTTAAGCTATATCCTTGGCGATTACTCACAGAATAACTGTTTGCATTTAACAGCCAACGGTATTCCCGGAACGTTAAACTTTGATGCAATGCGGTCTGCTAGTCAGGTTTATGTATTAGGTTGTTCAGGAAGTGGCTCATCTACCGCAAACATTGTGGTGAATTTTGCAGATGGTACCAACCAAACGTTTACAAATATTACCAATTTTGGTGATTGGTTTTTTACGGCAGGCGTTGCAAACGCAGTAGGAAGGGTAAGTGTAAATAGTAATCAGACAGAGTGCGCAACTACAGGTCCGAATTTTTTGCAAGCTATTCTTACCATCAGCCCACAAAATACATTAAAACCCATTACTAGTATAACAATTACAAGAACTGCTGCTACCGGCACAAGCACCACACTTGGCATTTTTGCCGTTGGCATTAACTTTACCGGAGTATCTTCTCTCAGCCCTTTCACAACTGCCCCTATAGCCAACTTTGCTTACGATGCAGGGATAGATACGGTTTGGGTAAATAGTCCGCATACTTTTGTAAACACGTCCACCATGGATAGTGTGAGGTATTGGGATATTGAAGACGTGTCAGGGAATCGCATATGTTTACCGCCTATTGGGTGTTTTTTAAACTCTTCAGTATTCCCCAATAACAAAAACTTTAGGTATACCTTTACCCAAACAGGATTTTACAATGTAAAGTTGATTGTAAGGAACCGATTTGGCACAGATAGCATTACTAAAAGAATATATGTTGGCCTACCCACCCGCAAACCAATAGCTGATTTTTTTGCCGATGTAAATAGAGTAGGTATTGGCAATCAGGTACCTTTTTATGATTTTAGTAAAAATGGGCCAACTTCCTGGCAATGGAGTTTAAAGCCTCAGTCGGTTTCTGTTTTCGATACCAATGCATTTGTTCCCAATGCAACAAATCCAATACCCCAATTTTTAGGAAAGGATTTAGGGCTGTTTGATGTGTGTTTAAAAGTTACAAACAACATCGGGTCCGATTCTGTTTGCAAAACAAAATACATGGAAGTTGTTTCGGCAACAGTGA
Source organism: Bacteroidota bacterium (assembly GCA_004293295.1). GTDB lineage: Bacteria > Bacteroidota > Bacteroidia > UKL13-3 > UKL13-3 > UBA6183. Next base: position 63 of record RDYC01000316.1, on the reverse strand, counting down.
TGTGTCAAACAAGTTCTTTTTCAAATGAAGCAAGTTCGTTCCTATATAGCCCCAACGGACCTT
>RDYC01000315.1 GCA_004293295.1 Bacteroidota bacterium | reverse complement strand
GGGAAAGTGCCTTGGAAGCACTCAAAGCACCCACCGCTGACCCTAAGTTGATGGAAGACGATAAAGAATACGTGATTAAAAAACTAGGGATAACTGCACAAGATTTTGACAACATCATGAATGCCCCCATAAAGTCTATTGAAGATTACCCGAATATCCATTACTTGGAAAAAGGATTTAGAAAATTATTACTGCGTTTACGCAAAATGAAATTGATGCCAAACTAACCCATGAAATTGTTAACTATTGTTGGAGCCAGACCTCAGTTTGTAAAAGCTGCTGCCTTATCACGCGAAATAAAAAAACACCCCCAACTTCATGAAATCATTGTTCATACCGGACAGCACTTTGATGCCAACATGAGCGATGTGTTTTTCGAAGAAATGGATATTCCAAAACCTGATTATCATTTAAACATCAATGGACTTTCGCATGGAGCCATGACCGGGCAAATGTTGGAGGAACTAGAAAAGGTAATGATGACTGAAAAGCCCGATGTGGTGTTGGTTTACGGAGATACAAACTCAACCATTGCAGGAGCCTTAGCAGCAAAAAAACTACACATTAAAGTAGCCCACGTAGAGGCCGGCTTACGAAGTTTTAATATGCAAATGCCTGAGGAGGTAAACAGGATATTAACCGATAGAATTAGTGATTGGCTTTTTTGTCCTACGGATACAGCCATACTCAATTTAAAAAAAGAAGGTTACGATCACCTCAACACCACAATCATTAAAACAGGTGATGTAATGGAAGATGCAGCGTTGTTTTATGCTGAAAAAGCAGCAACAAAATCAACCTTATTGCAAGAGCTTAATCTTAACCAGCAACCATTTATTCTTGCAACCATCCATCGCGCTGAAAATACTGATCATCCGGAAAACCTGAAGAATATTATAGAGGCTTTAAATGAGCTAAATAAAACTGTTGCCGTGGTGTTGCCACTTCACCCACGCACCAAAAAAATAATTGCACAACAGCAGCTTCAAACAAATTTTACCATCATTGATCCGGTAGGATATTTTGATATGATAGCCCTTTTGCAAAACTGCTCATTGGTAATTACAGATAGTGGAGGATTGCAAAAAGAAGCTTTTTTCTTTCGCAAATTCTGCATCACCACCCGTGAACAAACAGAATGGGTTGAGCTGGTTCAAGAAGGATATAATGTGATTGTTGGAACCAACAAAGCAAACATAATAACACAAGCAAACAGATACTTGCAGCAACCCTATCCTGAAGCTAAAAATCTTTATGGCAACGGCCATGCATGTGCCAATATCTGTAACGCTTTATTGAATACTTAACAGCAACCTTGCCAAAAACGGCTTATTCCATTCATGAAAATCCTGTTACTTACACAATACTTTCCACCTGAAACCGGAGCCCCACAAAATAGGCTGCATTCATTAGCCGTTAACTTGGTTAAATCAGGCCAATCTGTAAATGTGCTTACCGCCATGCCCAATTACCCCAAAATGGAAGTGTTTGATTCTTACAAAGGCAAATGGTATGTGCACGAGCAAGACGGTGAAATAAACATCCACCGCAGTTGGATATTTGTAAAAAAAAGTAAGGCTGTTACCGCACGGTTGTTAAACTACTTTTCGTTTGTTTTTTCTTCCCTTATTATCGGCTTATTTAAAATTGGCAAACAAGATATCATCATTTGTGAATCGCCACCACTTTTTTTAGGCATAACGGCCATGTTGTTAAAGTGGTTTAAAGGTTCAAAACTGGTATTTAATGTATCGGACCTATGGCCTGAAAGTGCCGAAAAATTGAACATAGTAACCAACAAAACCATGCTGGGGCTCTCCTACAAGCTTGAATCGCGTATTTATAAAACAGCCAATCTGGTAAGTGGGCAAACCCAAGGTATTGTTCATAGTGTTCAATCCAGGTTTCCAACAGTAAAAACTTTTTGGTTTAGAAATGGAATTGACTTGAGCGTATTTAACATTGAAGCCACCGGGGCTGAAATTAAACAAAAACTAGCCATTAAGCACGATGAGTTTGTTGTGCTATATGCAGGAGTTATAGGCCATGCACAAGGGCTTGATGTAATTGTTAAAGCCGCAAATCACTTAAAAGAAAATAAACCAATCAGGTTTGTTTTAGCAGGTGATGGCCCTGAAAAACCTGAACTCCAAGCCATGATTGAGAAACTTCAACTTAGCAACATTGAATTTCTACCCAATCTTTCACGCGATAAAATGCCTGATTTAATTGCTGCTTGCCATGCCTACATCGTGCCCCTAAAGAAAAACGACTTGTTCCTTGGTGCAATCCCTTCTAAACTGTTTGAACCACTGGCCATGGCCAAACCAATCATACTGGGAGTTGATGGTGAAGCTAAAGACTTATTTATTGATAAAGTGGCTTGTGGATTACACTTTGAACCAGAGAATGATCATGAACTCGCCAAGGCCATCAATCAACTTTATAAATCACCTGAATTAAGGGCGCAACTTGGTAAACAAGGACAAGCATACGTATTGGAGAAATTTGAACGTTCGCAAATTGCACAGGAGTTTTTTACCCAACTAAAAGAGTTGTAGTTTAACCATGTCCATTAAACGTGACTTACTTGTTTCTGTAATTGTGGTTTGCAAAAATGAATCAGCCTACATTGCTGATTGTATAGATGCACTTATTAACCAACAACTCAATCAAATTAAATTAGAAATATTGGTAGTTGATGGAGAAAGTGATGATGGTAGCTTAGAAATTTTGCATAAGTACGATAAACACGTCACCATTATAAAGAACAAAAATAAATATACCCCACATGGTATTAATTTGGGTATTCAAGCAGCAAAGGGAGATTACATAGCGATAGTAGGAGCCAGAAGCATACTAAGTGGTGATTATATCCAACAGTGCATTAATTTATTGATAACCGACAGTAAGGTTTGGTGTGTGGGAGGACAAATCATTCAAAAAGGGACGGACCTGATATCAAACTCCATCGCTAATGCCATGAGCTCAATTATTGGAGTTGGCATGTTTAACTTCAGAACAATTCGAAATAGTCGTAAAGTTGATACGGTAAGTTGTCCGGTAATCCCTCAACAAGTGATTAAAACCATCGGAACATTTGATGAATCCTTGATTAGGAACCAAGATGATGATTTTAGCTATAGAATAATCGCGGCTGGAGGTCTTATTTATCAACTGTCTGATACCTATTCTATTTATTACGTGCGTCAACATTTCTCGCATTTATACCGACAGTATTTTCAATATGGATTTTGGAAAATACTACTTAATAAAAAACACCGTACCTTAACGTCATTACGTCAAATTTTTCCGGCACTATTCTTATTAAGCATTTGTGTGTTATTTTTGATTATGCCAATCATTGCCCATCTTGAGGTTATCATATATTTATTAATTGTGAGTTTAGCGGCTTTGTTTCAATCTATAAACAAACCCAATTCGTTTTTTTATATAGTGCGTAGTATTGTTACCATCCATTTGGCATATGGCTTTGGCTATTGGTATGGCATTTGGGAAATTCTTATCAAAAACACTGTACCGGATGAACTCAAAACACTTACCCGATAATTAAAAGCATGACATACCTGATTAAAGATGCCCAAACCCATGACCTAAAAAAAATTGCTGCATGTCATATTGCTGCATTTCCCGACTCATTAACCAGCAAACTGGGTATTGAGTTTATCAGCAACATGTTTAAATGGTACTTAAGCGGTAGCAACAAATTTCTGTTTTGGATTGAAGGAAACAACCAATGTATTGGCTATTGCGGAGGGTATGTTATGGATGGTTCTGACGCTTATGGAGCAAGTTCGGGAATGACCCAATTTGGATTTAACAGTGCCATTAAAGCCATGCTGTTGCGTCCATGGTTATTTTTTCACCCTGAAGTGATTTCGAAGTATAAATTTATTTTGACCAACTTAAAAAGGCGCGTAAAGAAAATACTAGGTTTTACCCCTGATAAACCAATAGTGCTTAAAGCCCAAACCTTAAATACAAATAATGAGCTTCAGGCTGGTTTGGTAATTATTGGCGTATCACCACAACTGCACAAAAAAGGCATTGGTAGTTTGTTGCAGGTAGAATTTGAAAAACGGGCAACACAACAAAAAGCAACCCTACTATCTCTTTCAGTAAGAAGATTAAATGACAAAGCTATATCCTCTTACAAAAGAAATGGATGGGAAATAAAAGCAGATGAAGGCCCTTCCTATTTAATGACCAAAAAAATAGCCAATAACCTTAAATAACTTTCCTCATGATATATGTAACCCATGACATTGATTGGATTTCGCCCTTACATCCATTTTCTGTTGCCAAGGCTTTTACACATGGAAATACGTGGTTAAGCCTAAATAAAATTGTGCAGCCAAGCATTTTTATTAAGCATATTCATAAACTCATGGAATTTAACCAGGCTCATCACATCAATGCCATTTGGTTGATAGGTGCGCCCATGCAAAACTCCTATCAAAAAATGGGACTGAGATACACTTTTGGTTGCAAGTCTTATAAAAGCCTCGTAAAAACGTTGGTTAATGAACGTGTTAAAATCGGTTTACACAGCGTGCAATCAGAAGACATTTCCAAACAATTTCAGGCATTACAATCCATTGTCCCCTCCCCCATCAAATTTCACAGAAGCCATTACCTTAAGTTTGATACCAATAAACTTTTTCCTCGTTTGCAACAACACCATATCTCAACAGATTTCAGCCTTGGCCATGCCAGACAAATTAATCTCCCCGAGCAACCAGCCATCTCCTACGGTATCAATTGTGTTCCCACCATCCTGTTTGACAATTTTTTCTTTTTCCAAAAACCGGATGATGCTTTTAAACAATTTGAGGTTACACTTCAACTGGCTCAATCAAAACAACAAGATGTGTCCATTCTTTTTCACCCCGAAAATCTTGCCATAAACCCTAAATTATGGGACTATTACAGAGAAACACTGCGCATTGCAGGGTTAATGAGCTAACTCTTCCTTAAAACTTTTCCACCTTAATTACTTATTGTTTAATTTAATTTCCAGTAGCCCCAAGCATTAATAAGCACAACTTATAACCACTAGCAGCCACTTACCTCATTTATAGCAGGTTTATCCACCATGTGGCAACCACAAGCCCATCATGGTAATGTGCCTAGCCGCCCTCAATCAACAGCGTGTGTTTGAAACATAGCTTTTATACCCTAAACTTGTATGTTCATTAAAAACCTAGCAGCATATGTTACCTTTTTCGCCTCCCCATATTGACCAATTAATTATTGACGAAGTAATTGATACGCTTAAAAGCGGGTGGATAACAACCGGCCCTAAAACCAAACGTTTTGAAAAAGAAATTACGGCTTATTGCGGTAATAAAGCATCACTTTGCTTAAACTCTGCAACTGCCGGACTGGAAATTATGCTCAGATGGTTTGGCGTAGGGCCCGGTGATGAGGTAATTCTTCCTGCTTACACATATAGCGCAACGGCAAATGTGGTGATGCATTGTGGTGCAAAACCTGTTTTTGTTGATGTATGCAGTGATTTTAACATCTGCCATGTGGAAGTGCTAAAAGCAATCAATAGCAACACCAAAGTAATTATGCCGGTTGACTTTGCCGGCTACCCTTGCAATTACGAACAACTTAATCTCATGGTAAAATCACCGGAAATAAAAAGCTTGTTTAAACCTAATAACAACATACAAGAACAACTTGGTCGCATCTTGATTTTAAGTGATGCAGCACATAGCTTTGGAGCTTGGTATCAGGGTAAACGAGCCGGTAGCTTAACAGATGTTTCCGTATTTAGCTTTCATGCTGTTAAAAACCTAACCACAGCCGAAGGTGGTGCCATTGCATTAAACTTGCCTGAACCTTTTAACAACGAAGAAATTTACAAATACCTTTGTGTTAAAACCCTACATGGTCAAAACAAAGATGCCTTAGCTAAAACCATTCCCGGCAACTGGCGATACGATATTATTGAAGCAGGTTATAAAATGAACATGACTGATATTATGGCCAGCATAGGACTTGTAGAGTTAAGCAGGTATGATCAGGAAACGCTTCCGCTTCGCAAAAAAATATATGATGCGTACACGGCTGCATTAAGCAAATATGATTGGGCCATTATTCCTGAGTACGAAAACCATGAAAAAACATCTTCATACCATTTGTATGCGTTGCGAATTAAAGGAATAACCGAGGCCCAGAGAGATGCTATTATTGCTAAAATATTTGAAAAACAAGTAAGCGTTAATGTGCATTTTATACCGGTTCCGATGATGAGTTTTTACATAAACCAAGGGTATAACATCAATAATTATCCCCAAACAAAAGCCCAGTACGAAAACGAAATATCGCTACCAGTTTGGATTGACATGACAAATGAACAAGTGAATTTGGTAATAGAAGCTGTCCAATCATCCGTTCGTGAAGTAATTTAACCCGTTTATAAAACCACATCATCAAACAACAAGTGCAAATCCCTATCTTCGATTATACAGAAAAACAATGCTTAAAAGATTATTTGATATTGTTTGCAGTGCCGTTGGTATTTCAGTTCTAAGCCCGGTATTATTGCTGTTATGGCTGCTTGTTAAGCTCGAAAGTAAAGGGCCTGGCATTTTTAAACAGAGCCGGGTTGGTAAAAACAACATTGACTTCAATCTCTATAAATTCAGAAGCATGTATGTTGATGCAGAGCGCAAAGGCCAATTAACAGTTGGCATGAAAGACCCACGCATCACCAAAGTGGGTTATTACCTGCGAAAACTAAAGTTAGATGAACTGCCCCAACTATTTAACGTACTAGAAGGCAGCATGAGTTTGGTTGGCCCTCGCCCTGAAG
>RDYC01000392.1 GCA_004293295.1 Bacteroidota bacterium | reverse complement strand
TGGTTGATGCGCCATCTTGTCCAGAGGCAGTTTGCCAGTTTGCCAACGTAGCATTAGCTGCACCCCAGAAACCAACGTTGTTGTTGGCACTGGTAGCCACCCTGATAACATTGTTATTTGAAGAAAAAGAAGTTGAGGCAGTTGTAATATAAATACCTGTTTTAACTCCTGTGCCACTTCCGGTAATGTTGATGATGTTGTTTCTAAAATTGACATTTGTTACCGCCACGCTAAAAAATGCTCCCCTAATGGCTGAAGCACTAGACACAGGCACATCATGTTGTATGGTATTGTGGTAAAAATTAAATCCTGTGATGGCAGTTGTAAGGCTATAGATGCCATACATAATACCGGTAGTGCCTACATTATAAATCGTGTTGTTTGATACTTCTGTTTCATACCCAACACTGTTTACGCAATTGGTAATATATATGGGATAAGCCGTGTAAGAAGCCACACCAAAATCATGAAGCTTATTTTTTTGTATTTTTAAATTGCGGCTAGTAGCTAAGTAAATACCATATAACGTGGTTACTGTGCCGCGTGTAGCTCTATTAATGTCATTATTAATAAAAGTTACGGTATCAGCATTGCTTAAATAGACCCCATAAATATAAAAATCTTTGAAGGTGTTATTGGCAATATAATGACCATGATTATTTAAGTAAGAGGCACTGCCAATAAGCGTGAAACTATAATACCCGCCAATAACCTGGTTATTGGTAAAAGTGATGTATTGGGCATTGTTACCAACAGCAGTAGCTCCTGTTGATGAGCCTGATGCCGCAAATCCAATATTAGTAGTAGCTGTACTTGTTGTTCCAACATTAATTACATTTTGGTCGAATGTTAAATGATGTGATCCACCAGTAACATACACTCCTGTTCCGGCAAAGCCACTTCCTCCAATAATGTTAAAACTATCTAAAGTGATATAGCTGGCATTGTTAAACGAAACAATAGGAGAGAGGTTGCTGCTGATGGTATTTCCATTGCCCAAAAAAGTAATGGTGTTCGTATCACTTGCTCCAGGAATATTGGTAAAGGTGAAATTACCTGCATAAGGCCCACTGTTGGTATCCACCGTAAAAGTAACCGGGCCTGATACACCAACGCAAGACAATTCAGTGATGATTTCATTGAAATCAGTGTAATTGGTTGAACTTAGCGGGAGATTTTTGTTAATGGTATAACTTCCGGCAAAAGGAGTGGTGGTGGTTCTTAC
>RDYC01000314.1 GCA_004293295.1 Bacteroidota bacterium | reverse complement strand
AGTTTGTATGGCAAGGTCAAACGCCTCATCGGTTTTGCCACTAAAATCAATAATAGCCACTCCATCTGTATCAAAAGTATTGTCAAGTTGTCCATTTGCATTAAACCTGACAACGCAAAAATCAGTTCCATTGGCATCACTTTTTGAGCCACAGGTTACAATTTTTCCATCAGCCTGAATTTTTACCCCCTTTGCAGAGTAGTTTCCCTCAGCCAATGCAGTTCCATTGGTTCCAAAGGTTTGATCTAAAGAGCCGTCCTGACCAAAGCCAAACAGCGGGAGTAATGCTCCAAAAATTAGTAATGATTTTTTCATAGTGTTTATATTTAATTTGTGAGCCACAAACATCTATCAGGATTAAAACTTGCGAAATACAGCAAATGCTGTATTTTTATCCCTGCCAATGAAACTTGTTTTTACCTATATACTACTTTTTCTACACGTTGCTTGCTTTGCCCAACTGCAGCGTAATTACACCTCATACACAGTTGATAATGGCCTTGCTCAAAATACCGTTTGGGATGTTTTTCAAGATGATAAAGGTTTTATGTGGTTTGGCACTGCGGACGGTATTGATAGGTTTGATGGATATAAAATGCATCATTATAAATTTAGCCAATTCGATACAACATCCATTTTAGGGAATAGCGCTTTTCACTTCTATGAAACCAAGGACCATCAACTTTGGGTATCACACAATAAAGGAATAAGCGTTTACAACCGTTTAAAAGATAATTTTTACAACGTGCACATTTTTCCTGATAGTTTTAATAACGGGGATAGTTACACTACGCTAATAGGGCAAGATTATAATGAGAATGTATGGTGCATTACCAATACCCAACAGTTGCAATGCTTTTCGAGCAATACATTGCAATTGGTTAAAACAATCAATATTTCTAAAAGTACTTACCAAGTATCATCTTTCCGCAGAGGATTTATTACTGGTAAATACCTTGTAGGATATTTTAATGATAGCAGCAGCAGTTGGTTTCGATTAGATATTGAAACCGAAGAGGTAAACATTGTATATGGAAATAGTAGACATACCAATAGCATCATGCTTTATAATGACAGTACCATTTGTATTTATGCTGATAAACAAATGACCTATTATGATATTAAGTCGAATGCCATAAAACATAAACTGGTTCAAGGCTCCCTATTTCCTCCTGAAAAAAGTAATTTCACTTCAATGGTTTGGTGGCAAGGTCAAATTTGGATGGGAAACAATACAGGGCTGTTTGTGTTCAATCCAATTACGCATCAATTTGAAGAGCATATTGTCTCGTTTGACAAAAAGCAAAAGGTTGGGTTCTGTTACGTTCAACAGTTATACGTGGACCATTCAAATAACCTGTGGATAGGAACCAATGGCGATGGCGTAAAATGCCTATCACCACAAAACAATAAGTTTAAACACTTACCCGCTTTAGGTGGTGGTAGCAGCTTAATTAAAGCCCTTAGTACAGATAGCAGCGGTACTATTTATTCGGGCTTGTACGAAGGAGGAATGGTATGGTATGTTAATAATGGACAAACACAACAGATTAAATTACCGAACCAAATACCAACTCATATTATCGGACTCATTACTTTTAATAATCATTTGTACTATGTGCAAAACGAATACTTTATGGTGATGAACTTGCAAACCCAAAAAGTAGTTTATAAACAACATGTTTATTTAGCAAATAGACAACGATCTGTGTCATACCCAGTATTTAGAGTCTATAAGGGAAAAGTGTATTTATCTGCCGATGCCTATTTGTTCGAAATCCAATCGAATTATGTGTTAAAGACTATTCAACAATTTGAATTGAGCACAAATTACCTCACCACTTTTGAAATTGTGAATGATAGTTTTTGGTGGGTTGGAACAACACAACACATTCTTCAGTTTAATCCCGTAACAAAACAACTTAAAACTCTTCCCATTTCACTTTATGTTAAATCAATTTGTATCACAGATGATAAACGTTCGGTATGGGCTGGCGGTAATGCCGGTTTGTATCATTTAAAACTAAACGGCTCTATTATCAAAAGCTATGAAGCACCAAAAGACTTACCCGATGATTTTGTTTATGGCATATTAGAAGACCACCAAGGTCGCCTTTGGATGAGCCATAACAAAGGAATGTCGGTTTACAATCCGCGCACGAAAACTTTTAAACATTATGGCGTAAAAGATGGCTTGCAAAGCAATGAATTTAATACTGGTGCTTACTACAAAGATGAAAAAGGCCTGTTGTATTTTGGAGGTGTAAATGGTATCAATGTAATAGATCCTAACCATGTTGTCGAGAATAAAAACGCTCCGCAAATTGCTATTAATGAAATATTGTTGGATGATTTGCCTTTTAAGACCGATACCGCTTACAACGAAATTCAATCGCTCACCCTATCGTATCTTGAAAACACCTTATCATTCGATTTTTCTGCATTGGAGTTTAGCCAACCTGAAAATAACATTTATCAATACCGGCTAAGTGGTTATGATAACAATTGGATTCAAAGTGGCACCAGGCATTTTGCCCGCTATGCCAATTTACCTCCAGGAGAATATATATTTGAAGTAATGGCTGCCAATGCCGATGGATTTTGGAACAAACAACCACGAAACATTTCCATTACTATTATTCCTCCCTTTTGGAAGCGTACATGGTTTTATTGGCTAATGGGATTGTTTGGTTTTGCCTTGTTGGGTGCGGTGTTTTATATTTATAACAGACGCCAACAACGAAAACTAGAACGAGAGTTGGAAGTACAACAAAAGCTAGAACAAGAGCGGTTACGCATTTCGCGCGATTTACACGATAATGTGGGCGCACAATTGAGTTATTTAATCACCAATGTAGAGTGGATGTTGCAGCACCCCGATAGGCTTACGGAACAAGATGAACAACAACGCCTGCAAGCCATGAGCGATGCGGGCAGAAATGCCATTTTAACCTTAAGACAAACCATTTGGGCCATTAGCCATAAAGCCCTCAGTATAGATGATTTTGCTGACCGCTTTAAACAATTTGCCCTAAAAATGTTGGAATTTGATAAAACTGTTCAAGTGCATTTTACTGAACATATCATGCCTAACAAAGAATTGAGTCCTGCTGTTGCCCTTAACTTGTTTAGGGTATGTCAAGAAGCATTTAACAACTGCCTTAAACATGCAAAAAGCAAAAACATACACATCCACTTTCAATCGGATAGTACTACCGTTTTTTGTTTCAAGATAACTGACGATGGGGTTGGTTTTGATTGGGAACAAGCCAAACAAAAGGGACACTACGGCTTGGTAAATATGGAGGCAAGGGCACAAGAGACAAATGCTAAACTGAATGTGGTTTCTTCGATAGGTAAGGGAACAATCGTAACCATACTATTAAAGTAGTGAATTAGCCATTGTTGAAAACAAAAGACTTTTAGAGATAAAACTTGCGAAATACAGCAGATGCTGTATTTTTATGGCGGCCAATGAAACTTGTTTTAACCTATATATTACTTTTTTTACACCTTGTCTGCTTTGCGCAATTGCAGCGAAATTATACTTCTTACACGGTAGATAATGGATTGGCTCAAAATAGTGTATGGGATGCTTTTCAGGATTACAAGGGTTTTATGTGGTTTGGAACTGCTGATGGCGTAAACCGATTTGATGGATATAAAATGTATCACTACCGACCTATAATTGGCGATACGAATTCGATAGGAGGAAACTCTTCAAATAAATTTTTTGAAGACAGTAAACAGCGCTTATGGATATCTCATAATAATGGGATAAGCATATATAATAGGGTAAATGATTGCTTTAAGAATTTATCATTTAACCATCTACAATCTCACTCAGGCGAAACCTATATCAATATTTTAGGTGAAGATAAAAAAGGACGTATATGGTTTTCAGATTTTAGTGATAAAATTTGGGCTGTATCTATTGAAAATTTTAAGGTGGTGGATAGCATATTGTTTTTAGCTAAAAGCCATTTTAATCGTTTTCCAAGAAACATCACCATTTCTGACAAATATATTATAGGCACAATATACGATAGCACAACTATTTGGTTTAGACTTAATACTGAAACCAAACAATTTAATTGGTTTGGTAAATTGCCTTTTAATAACTCCAGTTTCACTGTATTAAACGATTCGTTACTGGTTACTTATGCTCAAAAATCGTTATATTATTATAATCCATATACCAACTCCCTTAAAGAACAACCATTAAGTAATCTTGTTGAGTTTAATTCACAAAAAACTACTATAGCCCGAATTTTAAAGTGGGAAAATAATATTTGGATTGGTAACAATTTGGGGCTATTTGTGATTGACCCCATTAATAATAAATTAATAGAGTTTATTAAAAGATTTGACAAAAACAAAGACGCAAATTTTTCTTATGTACAAAATTTATATATAGACAAAAGCAATAATTTATGGATTTGTACCAATGGTGCAGGTGTTCACTGTATATCGCCACAACGAAATAAATTTAAACACTTGTGTGCTAAAAATACTAGCGGGGCTTTGGTTAAATCAATAACAACCGATGCCGATGGCAATGTTTATACCGGTTTTTATGCCGATGGCATGGTTAAATACAATGCTGTTAGACAAGGCAAAAAAGTTGAATTAGAAAACATTAAAGGCAAACTTAACCATGTGCTAGCCATCACTTATTTTAACAACACTTTATTTTATGTTCATAACGAAAACATTATTGCACACAACAATAAAGGCATAAATAGAAAAAAAATATACACTGGAAAGTATAATCTTGGCGTTACAGGGGCCGCTATTTCGTATCCATTTTTTAAACCTTATAACAACCAATTGTTTATTTCTATTGATTACGTGATTATGCGTCTTGATAAAAACCTAACCACAAAAATACTTTTGCCAAAGGGGCATTTTGATCACCAAATTACTTGTTTTGAATTGTTTAATGATACTACTTGGTGGGTTGGCACTACCAAGGGCCTATACCGGTTTAACCCTTTTACCAAAGAAACTGTAAAATTAAAAATACCGATAATGGTTAAAACAATTTGTGCTCAAAAAAGTACTAACAAGGTTTGGGTTGGAGGAAACACCGGCTTATTCATCTTAACTAAACAAGGAAAATTGGTTAAACAATTTTCACTTTCTGAGGGCTTACCCGATGATTTTATCTATGGAATTTTAGAGGATAAATACGGAAAACTCTGGATGAGCCACAACAAAGGTATCTCTCTTTACCATCCGTTATCAAAAACATTTAAAAATTATTCGGTAAAAGATGGTTTGCAAAGCAATGAATTTAATACGGGTGCCTACTACAAAGATGAAAAAGGCTTGTTGTATTTTGGTGGTGTAAATGGAATAAATGTAATTGACCCAAACCGTGTGGTTGAAAATAAAAATGCCCCTCAAGTTGCCATTAATGAAATATTGTTGGGTGATATGCCTTATAAAAGTGATACCGCATACAACGAAATTCGATCGCTCACCCTATCGTATGTTGAAAACACCTTATCGTTTGATTTTTCTGCATTGGAGTTTAGCCAACCCGAAAATAATACCTATAAATACCGATTAAATGGTTATGATAATAACTGGATACAAAGTGGTACCAAACACTTTGCACGTTATGCCAATTTGCCTCCCGGTAAGTACGTGTTTCAAGTAATGGCAGCCAATGCTGATGGATTTTGGAACAACGAACCACGAAATATCTTTATTACCATTATTCCACCTTTTTGGAAGCGCACCTGGTTTTATTGGTTAATAGGTTTATTTGGTTTTACCTTATTGGGTGCGGCATTTTATGTTTACAACAAACGCCAACAACGAAAATTAGAACGTGAATTAGAAGTACAACAAAAGCTTGAACAAGAGCGGTTACGTATTTCGCGCGATTTGCATGATAATGTGGGCGCACAATTAAGTTATTTAATTACCAATGTAGAGTGGATGTTGCAGCACCCCGATAGGCTTACGGAACAAGATGAACAACAACGCCTACAAGCTATGAGCGAAGCCGGACGGAATGCAATTTTAACCTTACGTCAAACCATTTGGGCCATAAGCCATAAAAGCTTAAACGTGGATGATTTTGCTGACCGCTTTAAACAATTTGCCCTAAAAATGTTGGAATTTGATAAAACTGTTCAAGTGCATTTTACCGAACAGATCATGCCTAACAAGGAATTGAGTCCTGCTGTTGCCCTTAACCTGTTTAGGGTATGTCAAGAAGCATTTAACAACTGCCTTAAACATGCAAAAAGCAAAAACATCCACATCCACTTTCAATCGGATAGTACTACCGTTTTTTGTTTCAAGATAACTGACGATGGGGTTGGTTTTGACTGGGAACAAGCCAAACAAAAAGGCCATTATGGCTTGGTAAACATGGAGGCAAGGGCAGGAGAAACCAATGCCGAATTGCAAGTACAATCCTCAATAGGCAAGGGAACTACCATTACACTTCTTTTAAAATAAGGCATATGCTGTATTGATAACACCTTAAAACAACCACAACTTTGATGCAAATAAATAACAAAATCATGCGCATTGCCATTGTTGATGATAAACAGCCAAACAGGGTATCATTACAGGAGAAATTAAATTTTTTAAAAGATATTGAAGTGGCGTTTTTAGCTGCTAACGGAGAAGATTTTTTAAACAAGATAAAGGCGGAAAAACAACCATTGGATGTGGTGTTAATGGACATAGATATGCCTATAATGAATGGCATAGAAGCGGTAAACATTGCAGCCAGTTTATACCCGGAGACCAAATTTTTAATGCTCACCGTATTTGATGATGATGATAAGATATTTGAAGCCATAAAAGCAGGGGCCATTGGCTACTTGCTTAAAGATGAAAACGTAGATAAAATTGTAGATGCCCTGTGGCAAATTGTAGAGTTTGGCGGTTCGCCAATGAGTCCGAGAATTGC
>RDYC01000313.1 GCA_004293295.1 Bacteroidota bacterium | reverse complement strand
ACCGTGTTGTAAAACATGAATCAAAAACACGCAAATAATAAAAAATACGGCCAATTACTTTATGGCTTAAAAATAACGGTTGCAATTACTTTTCTGGGGCTTGCCTCTTGCTCTGAAGATGGAAAGTGTTTGGAAGAAACGGTGGATATTGGGGTGATACCTGTTGGTGAAACACCATTATTAGATAGCATGGCAAAAGCAGAAAAAATGACATTTTTATTTAATGATACTGCTACAATTGAGTTGATTAGATATCCTTCTTCAATTACCAGAGGAAACAGAACAACTTTTCAGGATGAACAGTGCAATGTGTCTTATACACCCGAAGTAAAAACAACAGGTTTCAAAGGAACAAGCAAAACATTGAGTGAAATACGTTTTAGAGCGACCATTGATTTTAAAACTAAACGAAGGGATTTTTACATTGAGCTGGGCAATATGCCTTATCAGGGCTCTAGCTATACAATTTACGAATATGCTTATCTGAATCTGGATAACCCTGTTTTTCCATTAAAAATGGATTTACTAAATGTAAACGGAAAGGATTTTGCCAACGTAAAAATAATAACAGGTAGCAGTGGAAGTTATTTGTTTTTCTCTGCACAGAATGAACTTATAGAAATAAGAATGTCAAATGGTAACGTACTCAGTAAAATTAATTAATTCGTTAATTTTAGCGCTGGCACTTTCTATCGTTTTGGTAAATTGTGGTGATGGCTATGATGGCGGTGATGATTTTCATTGTTGGTCAATAGACGCAATGAACCATTACTTGGATTCTGCCAAGCTTAAACAAATTGACATAAGAAACATCCAACAAATTAAACTTACATATAAGAAAGATACTGCAATACTTGATACAATAAAATTGCTAAATGTAGGATCAGCAAAGGTAATAATGAGGTTGAAGGATGATGAATATTGTGGCGAACAAATAAAGGATTATGTTGAAGGTTCAGCCATTCATTTTATTGATAATAAAAAGAAATCGAATTCCTTAGTCTTAAATATTTTGCCGGTTTATTTATATTTTTATGAACCTTCTTATTCTGGCAATTATCCAAAGTATGTGCTACACAGAAGCGAGAGCATAGAAGTAAAATGGGGTAAGTATGTTTTTGTTACGCCACTTTTTAAATTGGAAGAAGCAACAGGAGCAAACTTTTATCCAACTATTATACTTGGAAATCGGGTTTTTACAAATATTTATAAAGTAGGAGCTAACGATAGCACCCACATTTACTTCAATAAATCAACCATCGCACAAATTACTGTTGGAAAAGAAACATGGACCAATATTGAATGACAAAAGGTAATCTATATATCAAGGTAATGAGCGCATTAGCTAAAGCACTGGTGTTTGCTATGGTGTTATCAAGTTGTAGCTATGGTGATAGTTATCAATGCATAGATTCGCCAAGACAACGTTATTATCTTGATTCTTCAACCATCAAAAAGGTGAACGTTGTTAATAAGCATACATTCAGTTTACAGTATGCAAAAGGCAATCAAATTGTTGATACAATTGAATTAGTAAATATTGGGTCAGAGAAATCGGTGCTAAAGTTGTTAGACTATCATTATTGTTATGACGACCTAAAGGATTATGTTGAAGGATCAGCTTTTTATTTTATCAGTAGTATAGATAAAAAGTATAAACTAACGTTTAATGTGCTTCCGGTTTTTATTATCTATTACTCAAATAAGAATGAGTCATTTCCTAGTTATTCTTTGCGATCAAACCAAGAGAGTATGGAGGTAAAATGGAATAATTTGGAGATAACATTACAAATACGAAGCTTAGAATCAACAACTGAAACAAACTTTTATCCATCAATTCTTCTAGGGTCAAAAACCTTTAATAACATATATAAGTTTCCGATTAACGATTCCAGTTATATTTATCTTAACACAACAACTATTGCGCAAATTGCCATTGGAAAAGAAACTTGGACCAATATTAATTAAAGGGTATATTTTAATTGTTATTCATACCGCAAGCTATTTACCGGATTGGTTGATGCAGCCTTCATGGTTTTAAGTGAGATGTTGAGCCATGCAATAATTCCAATAAAAAAGGCCGCAAAAGCAAACAAGTCGGGGCTAAGCTCAATGCGGTAGGCAAAATTTTCTAACCACAACTGCATTAGGTATACCGAGGTAGAAATAGCAACCAATGCAGCCAACAAGTATAACATCAGGTATTCTTTATTCATCATCATTACAATATTCAACACGCTTGCGCCCATCACTTTTCTGATACCGATTTCTTTTACGCGTTGCTCCAGGTGATGCGTAACCATGGCATACAAACCAACGCTACACAGCAATAAGCTAATCACCGTAAAAAAGGTAAAAAGCTGCATCACCTGCATATCGTTTTTATACAATTTGTTAAAGTTATCATCCAGAAAAAAGTACTCGAAGGGATATTTTTTAGCATATTTCCCCCAGATTTTTTCCACCTGGGCTATGGTTTGGGCTTCTTTGCCTGCTTCCATTTTCACCATTAAATTCCCTTGTATTTGCTTACCCAACATCATAATTACCGGTTGCACAGATTCATGCAACGATTTATAGTTAAAGTCTTTTACCACTCCAATGATTTTTCCTTTATACCCGAATCCATTTTCAAGCGTGCAATTTAACGGGTCTTTCCATCCGTATGTTTTTACAGCTTTTTCATTTACAATAAACGCTCCTGTTTGGTCACTTAAAAAATCTTTGTTAAAGTTTCGTCCTTGTGCCAGTTGAATACCCAGCATGGGAATAAAATCGTGGCTAACTACCATATAATCTATTGCTTTTTCCTGGCGTTGGTGGTCGGCAGTTTCTATCACATGAAACAGGTTTCCTGTTGGAGTGCCTGGTAAATTGTTGGTAAGGGCAAGCTGTTTTATTTCCGGAAAACGTAGCAACTCCTGTTTAACCACCTCAAATTTATTTACAAAGGAAGTATCAGCAACAGGCACACTCACCACTAAAATTTGTTCCTTGTTAAATCCCATGTTTTTATTTTTTATATACTTGATTTGTGAGTAAATCACTACGGTACAAGCCGCAAACAATAGGGCAATTGCAAATTGTAAGGTAAGTAATAGCTTACGTATCCACGAAACAGGTCCTCCGGGCATTTTACCTGCTTTTAAAATGAGCGCAGGCTGAAGTCGGGAGAGAAAAATGGCCGGGTATATGCCTGCTATGGTTCCAACAGTGATGGCGAATGCCGGAATGGTAAGCAACCCGGTTGTGCTGTAGTTAAACGTAAGAAACTTGTTGGTAATTTGGTTAAAGGTAGGCAGTAACAAATGTGCCCAACACAAGCCAAGTAAGGTGGCCAATAACGCAATCAACAATGACTCAACCATAAATTGAACAAATAATGTCGGGGCATCTGCGCCAAGGGTTTTGCGTATGCCGATTTCTTTGGCTCGTTTGGAAGCAGCAGCTGTTGCCATATTTACATAGTTAATACAGGCAACAACCAAGATAAAAACAGCCAACAAAGCAAAAATGTACAAATACGATTTATTCCCTGTTTTGGCATAACCAGCGGGATAGTCGCCACTTAAATGAATGGCTGTTAATGGTTGAATATGGTGTGTAATTTTACCATCCGTATTTACTTGTTTGGTCCAAGGTATAATATACTTATCACGAAGCTGCGCAAGCTTTTGGTCAAACCCGGCTGCGTCCTGTTCATTTCTAAACAATACATAATTGGTTTGAGCCAGGTAGAACCAGTCGTTTTTTAATGTACTCTCCAATTGCGGGCTGATGGAGTTTAAAGATAGTAGGGTATTAAAATACAAATGGGAGTTGTCTTTCACATCTTTTACCACACCCGTAATTTTATACGATTGCCGGGCATACTTAATCATTTTACCCAATAGTCCTGTTGTTTTTCCAAACATCAACCGGGCTACTTCATCAGTTATCACCACGCTCTGCGGTTCAACCAATGCCGTTTTAGGATTGCCTTCAATAAACGTGTAATCAAACAGAGAAAAAAATCCACTTTCACTCATCAAGTTGTCATTAAACTGAAAAGGTTTATCATCAATCCACATGGTTTGTTTATTAACCGGCATCACGCGTATGGCTTCTTCCACCTCAGGATAATCCTGTTTGAGTGTTGGCGACAACATATAAGAACTGAGCCCATGTTTACCTTCCTCACCACCGAGGCTGATATCAGAAACCAGTCGGTATATGCGTTTGTGTTTGGTATGGTGTTTATCGTATGCCCACTCGTTTTGAACATACAGGTAAATTAATAAGCATGAAGCAACGCCAATAGAGAGGCCTGAGATATTGATAATGGAGTGAAAGCGGTGATGCCAAAAAACCCTGAACGAACTTTTGAGAATATTTAATAACATGGTATGTGCTGCTATAATGTAGGCCCAACTAAACATTTTTTTTGCGATGATGCACCTCTATTTACATAGCAGGGTAAAAAGGCAGTTTACAGGTAACCATTTATCCACCATTGGTTAAATAGTTGTAGGTTTGTAATTGTTATTTACCATGTTTTACAACGAATACAAACCAATAGTATCACTGGAAAGTTACATCAAATGCATTTGGGTGTTGGAAAACCCGTTGCATGACGAAACCGTAAATGTGGTTTTTCCTGACGGTTGTATGGAGTTGATTTTTCATTACGGTGTCCCGTTTAACCGCATACACAATAATATTCCTCAACTGCAAGAAAAATGCATATTGGTTGGTCAGTTAAGTCGGCCACTTAGGCTTCAGGCCAATGGAAATGCCGGGGTAATAGGAGTGAGGTTTCACCCTTGGGGTTTATATCCTTTGGTAAACATTCCATTGCATGGGATATTAAACAGCGAAATAGCCATTAAACAAGTTTGGGGAAAAGCGGCCGTTGAGTTGGAGGATAAAATCGCGCAGATAAACAGGGATGATGCCATAGATGAAATTCAACAGTTTTTGGTTCGGCAAATGCAGGTAGTACCTTATCATTCCGAAAAACTCAAAGCGGTTATTATGCTGCTAAAAAAGGAGCATGGAAATGTAAGGGTTGATGAGTTGGCCAACATGAGCAACCTAAGTGTGAGGCAATTTACGCGGAACTTTACGCACCTGGTTGGGTTATCACCTAAAGTATTTTCGGGCATCCTTCGCTTTCAGGCATTTTTCGGGCAATGCGAAAAACAACCTGACGTGCACTTAGGAGAGCTTGCCTTACAATGCGGCTATTACGATCAGGCGCATTTTATACGTGAGTTTAAACAATATACCGGAATGAGCCCCAGTGCATATTTTAAAAATGAACAACAACTGGCCACACTTTTTCTGTTAAAATAAAGTCCGATTTGTACAATTTTTAGAAAGCCTTGCGCCACATTTTTGAGGTCTAAAAAAATAACACAATCAATGCAAAACATGATTAATTGGTTTGAAATCCCTGTTTCGGATTTCGCCAGAGCAAAGGCATTTTATGAACAAATTTTGGCCATTAGTATTCAGGATGTGGAGATGGAAGGAAACACCATGGGCATGTTTCCGGGTAACGAACAAGTGGTTTCGGGTGCTATCGTAAAAAGCGACAATCACTTCCCTTCGGATAAGGGTTGTGTGGTTTACCTTAATGGTGGAAACGATTTAAATGTGGTATTGGGTCGTGTGGAACAAGCCGGAGGGAATGTGGTTGTACCCAAAACCATCATTTCGCCTGAGATGGGATACTTTGCCTTTTTTGCAGATACCGAAGGAAACACCATCGGGTTACATTCCATCGGTTAACTGATGAAAGTATTTTTTATAGCGGCTTTTGCGTTGGCAATATTATCCTGCAACCAACCTAAACAACAGGCAGATAAACCTGCTGAACCCATGCAAGAGAAGTTAGTGTTTCCTTGGTTAATCGGCAATTGGATGATTGACTACGGGGAAACCAACATATATGAATCGTGGAAACAACAAGACGAAAATATGTTGATTGGCGAAGGTTATGTTATTGCAGGTAAAGATACCGTTGTGCGTGAAGATATGCGCATGCAACGCATCGGCAACCAATGGGTGTTTATTGCCAAAATCAATGAGCACAATCCGGTTCTTTTTACCTGTACCCAAGATTCAGCAGGGATGAAACTGTTGTTTGAAAATCCCGAGCATGACTATCCACAAGCTATAACCTACGGGAAAGGGAAGGCGGATGAGCTGTTTGCTGTGGTAAATGGGATGGTGAAAGGAAAGGCCAAAAGAGAAGATTATTTTTATAAGAAGTATTAATCAATCAACGTTACTATTCCTATTGTAATGAATAAGGTCTCACTGGTTGGTTGTTAATTGACACTATTTTTCCATCAAGAACATGCACAATACGTTTAGCGTATTTTGCATGTTCGTTGGAGTGAGTTACCATCACAATAGTAGTTCCCTGAGTGTTCAATTCCGTTAGTAATTTCATCACTTCCACACCGTTCTTAGAGTCCAAATTTCCTGTTGGTTCATCTGCAAGTATCAATTTAGGTTTAGTAACAATAGCACGACATACTGCCACACGTTGCTGTTGTCCTCCGGATAACTGTTGTGGGAAATGTTTTTTGCGGTGAGCAATTTCTAAGCTAATCATGGCCTCTTCCACTTTTTGTGTTCTTTCAGCAGCCGAAAAACCCAAGTACAGTAAAGGCAGTTCAATGTTTTCAAAAACAGTCAACTCATCAATTAAGTTAAAGCTTTGGAAAATAAATCCGATATTGGCTTTGCGCATAAGTGCACGCTCACGTTCGTTAAAACCCGAAACGTCAGTTCCCATAAAAGAGTAGTTTCCGGAGGTTGGTGCATCAAGCAAACCAATAATATTAAGCAAGGTTGATTTACCACAACCTGATGGTCCCATGATGGCTACGAATTCGCCTTCATCAATGGTTAAATTTACTTCATCGAGTGAAACAGTTTCAATTTCATCAGTACGATAAA
>RDYC01000312.1 GCA_004293295.1 Bacteroidota bacterium | reverse complement strand
TTCTTTCACTAATTCCTGTGCCTTCTTTTAATTTTACATAGTTTTTTGTTAGTCTTTCGTATGTAATTCCTGATAAGGTTGCAGGGGAAATGTCCCCTTTTCTTTTTCTTAATATTTGTCTAATAGTGTAGTCGTTGTTTTCGACTTTGGTAATCTCGTAATATTGGTTGTCTTTTATTCGTTTCAACTTGTCACCAATAACGAAATTGTCAGGAAGGTCATAGTGGTTTTTATAGATGTCATTTGCCAATTCAATATATAAGTGTTTTGCTATTTCAAATAAGGAGTCTTTTGAGTTTTGGAAATTTATGTGAAGCGGTTTGTTGTCGTAGTAATGTTTAAGAATAACCTTTACTGTTAGAGCTACAACATTATTTGAAAAATCATTTTCAAGATGTTGAACATCCTTGAAATTTTCTAGAAGTTTCTGATAATATGTCTCGTTCAATATCATTCTTTGTCGGGTTTAGTCAGCGGTTGGGGAAAAAGCAAATGTGCTGCATTGGGTTAGCTTTGTGGGTGGGGATGCAGCTCTTTTGATTTTGCTGAAGCGTTGGCATTTTGTGTATCTTTTTCTATTCTTTTATCTTTGGTCGTGTCGTCTTTTAGGGTGAGTTCTAACTTGCATATACCCGAAACTTGTTTCGCCTGTCTCTCCATTTTAGGATGGATAGGCGAAGTTTTGCTAGCCGTGTATAAACGGGTTACACGGATATACACGTTTAGGTTTGGTTAAATGCATTTTCTTCAAACCTACCTAAACCCATCATACCAAACAAGAGTAGAAATACCCTTTTTTTATAGGGAAAACACTCTTTTTTCTAAAAGGGGGTATTTTGTTGCTGAAACGCCTTTCTTTCTATTGGGCGAAACCCAAGGTTACTTCACTTGTATGCGGTATTTATGCAGCAGCCCTTCCACATTGTGGGTAGCAAAGCGGGCATTGGTAAGGGTATTCAATTCAGGGTCTATACTAAAATAGTCTGCGGAGGTAAAATCGGCCCCTTGTAGGTTGGTGCCCTCAAACACTGCCCGGCTCAAATCGCAATCAGCAAATACCGCATTACCCAAATCAGCCTCAATAAACTCCACATCCTGCAATTGGCAAGCCGTAAATAGCAGCCCTTTTAACTTTAAGCGGTAAAACGAAGAGAAATTTAACACGCAATTGGTAAACACAAACGACAATAAAAAAGAGTGGCACACATCCCAGCGCAAGCCCATTAACTTACAGCCCGTAAACTGCACCTCATTAAAAGTGGTGCCCTTTACATTGGCCATACTCAAATCACAATCCGTAAACACACACTCCCTAAATACATAACCTGCTAAATTGGCCTTGGCCCAATTGGCTCCGGTAAAGGTACATTGTTCGTACTCACCCTTTTCGGGTAAAACATTGTGTTGTGGGGTATAGGTATAATGTTGTTGGTAAACTTCCATCGGGGGGGTATGGGGCAGAGGTGTAAAATTTTTAGGCAGGTTTTTACACACCACCAATTGCTATACCGAAGCCACTTGCGCTTCCTTATGTATTTTGCTCACCAAACCCTGAAGCACTTTTCCGGGGCCGCACTCCAAAAACACCGAAGCACCATCGGCCACCATGGCTTGTACACTTTGGGTCCAGCGCACGGGAGCCGTTAGTTGTGCAATTAAATTATCCTTAATAGCCTCCACACTAATTACCGCGCTGGCTGCCACATTTTGGTAAATCGGACAAATAGGGGAGTTAAAAGCTGTGGCATGTATGGCCGCCTCCAACTCCACCCGCGCAGGCTCCATTAACGGAGAGTGAAAAGCACCGCCCACCGGAAGTACCAAGGCCCTTTTAGCACCCGCAGCCTTTAACAACTCGCAAGCCTGATGTATACCTGCCACTGAACCGGAAATCACCAACTGACCCGGACAATTGTAGTTGGCCGCTACCACCACCTCATTGGTAATGCCGCTGCAAATCTCCTCCACCTTGGCATCATCCAAACCAAGCACAGCCGCCATGGTTCCCGGTACCGCTTCACAAGCCTTTTGCATGGCCAATGCGCGTTGGTACACCAGTTTTAATCCATCCTCAAAACTCAACGTTTTATTTGCCACCAAGGCACTAAACTCCCCAAGCGAGTGTCCGGCTACCATATCCGGTTTAAATGCATCACCCTCCAGCAAAGCCTTAATTACTGCGTGTAAAAATATGGCAGGTTGGGTTACATTGGTTTGTTTCAACTCTTCTTCGGTGCCATTAAACATCACATCTGTAATGCGGAATCCCAACAAACTATTGGCTTTTTCAAACAATTCCTTAGCCAGCTCGTGGTTATCGTATAAATCCTTGCCCATGCCCACAAACTGCGAACCTTGCCCGGGAAAAATATATGCTTTCATGTGTAAATAAAAGTTTAATAAGCGCAATTAATAAAAGAAATCGCAAAAAAAACAACCCGAATTGTGCACCAGCGTGTGTAAACGTGGTAAGCACCCGTTAATATGCAACAAAAGCCTTGAGGGCTTGCTCAAAATCAACCATGTGTATGCTGTTTTTGCGGTTGTTTACCCAAATGTAACAAACACCCGGCCTATCCGAAACATATTTTTTCTGCCAACTTAATACCACCTCTTTGCTCAGGTTGTACTCAATATTCACCACCTCGCCTTTGGCCACCTTAGCAGCCGCAAAGCGGGCTTTTAGTTCCACCAAGTTATCAATAAGTTGTTGTATGGTCAAGGCATCAACATGAGCAAAAGTTATTGACATATCGCCCAATTGTTTGGCATCTTCTTTATCAGAAATACTGCTGTAAACATCTGTAATCTTAAAGTGGTACTGCTCATTGTTAATTTTAGCCGATTTGCCAATAGCATGCGAGCCGAAAATCAAGTACTTTAAGGTATCCTTTTTATAGGCCACCAACTCAAACTGTGCCTTACTGGCCGATTCCTGATCGCGAAAAAGCAAGCGTGATGATGAACTGCTTGCCACAGCAGAATCAGGCCTCTGTTCAACCCCATTCAGTATGTAATAATCATATACCTGCACAATAGAGTTTGAGCACGATGTCAACAGTAAAGCCACAAAAGATAACGATAACAAATGTTTCATAATTCGGATTTTCGTAGTACGCAATCAAATATACTGGTTTTACGTGCAAGTACAAACCAATTTTAACACAAGCCCGGTAAAACAATAACATACCCCAACAAATACCCATGGTATTTTGAAGACAAACAGATGATAAGGATAACGATACTGGCCATTGTGCCGCAGCGTTTTACCGGCACAACCCAATTATCATCCAACCATGAAAAAGGTAATTCGGCATGTGCTTGCATCATGCTGGCCTGGGCCTGCAACTTGCCGGCATTTGGCCGTTTTGTTTAGTGGCATTGTTGGTTTGGTTGCTGCTCAAGAAAATTCGCGGCAAATCAAATAAGCCCGTTGCATAAGGCATTTTCCAAACAAACAACCACCTCTGCCTACCAATGAAAAGTTGTTTTCGGCAGAGGCGTTGTTGGCTTGATGTTATTGGTGCAAAAACTGTTGGTTCAGCAACACAAATTGCTCCAGTTGTTGCAAGTTGTTGAGCGCACCCGAGGTGGTTTCGCCCGGCAAACCCATAGTAAGTATTTGTGAGGGGATGGGCGTTAATGCCAATTGTTGCACTTGTTGGTTGTATTGATCCACCAGTTGCCTCAACTGCTGATAATCTTGGTACATGCTGCCACCCTCAATAAAATAATCAATAATGCTGCCGTTGCTAATGTATTGGCTTGTTTGGTTAAAGTTTGGGGTAAGGTGCAGCGAGCCCGTTTCCACCTGCACAATGTTTGCCTTCAGTTGCTCACATATCCTAATCAGTTCACCCCCTACTTCCAAGTAATTACCCGGCTTAGCGGGTTGAATTGGTGACAGTTGTTTTTGCAATTCAAGAAGCTGTTCGTTGCGCACAATGTAAGCAGTTAACATTTCATCTTGCATTTTGGTTGCTCTTGGTGAGCGAGCCAACGATAAAAAGAGTCCGCATCCGGCCACAATCATTACCGATGATACAATGGTGTTTACCTTGGTTTCAGGATTGCGTATGCCGGTAATTAAATATAAGGGTAAAAACACCAGCCCCAATAAAACCACCGCAAGCAATCCCATCACATTGGCACCCGGCCAGTGCATAATTTTAAACAACACCGCCAAGCTGATATCAATGGTTATGATAGACGTTAACCCCACCAATATTTTATCGCGGGTGCTTTTTTCCTCCTTTATTTTAAGGGTAAAATACAGGGGTAAAAAGAGTAAACTAAACAATGCAATGCCAATAACAACCATAAAGGATGCTCCGGGCCAGTACATAAACTTAAAAAAAATGCCGAGGCTAAATACCGATGCAGCAAAAATGCCGCTTCCAATCATTAATTTTTTCATGGTGTAGTAGTGTTTAAAAGTGAGGAGTAGTTGTGTTTCTTCTTCCAACTCCGCCAGCTTGTGTTTGTAAAACTTCCGCTTCACTTGTTGGTAGAAGTGCTCAAAGTCTCCGTTTGCTTCAAGCTCTAGTTCAATAATGCAACAAATGTGGTCCAAGAGGTTTAACTGCAGGTCCTCCAACTCAATGCCATCACGTCTGATGTCATCCAGTATAAACTCAATTTGTGCATCACTCAAGGTATACATAATTACTAAGCCGGTTTAATATCCAATAAAAAGCGCATGGTTTCCATAAAGTCAACCAACTCATTAATTTTTTCTTTGGTATGTGTTTTTCCGGCCGCGCTCAAGGTGTAATATTTCCTTACCCGCTTGCCAATGTATTCGGTTTCGGTGGTTACAATGCCTTCCGCTTCCAAGGCATGTAACGAGGGGTACAAGGCACCTTCGGTAAGTTGTATTTTGCCGTTGGTGAGTTCCTTTACCGTTTGGGTAATTTCATACCCATACATCCTTTTGTTTTCTTTTAACAGTTTAAGAATGATGGTTTTTAAAGTACCTTTTATAAGTTCTGATGAATATAACATGTTGCATTGATTACCTAAGACAAATATACATAAGAATATTATATATTTGATTGTTAGGCATGATTATTTTTTAAGTCACTGATTTTCAGTAATTAATTTTTATAAAGATGGTAATAGAAAGTTGCTTAATTAGTAAAATGAACGATTTTAGCAACAGGTAAATAATTCAATCACTTGTTGTTTGGTGCGGGAGTATCCTATAAAAGAATAGTTTTCTTCAAATAGGCGATAGTAAAACAGCGGCCTGTTTTCTTGTAAATATTCATGGTATGTTCCATATTCTTGATGTATGCTTAGTATATTACCTTCACCAAGTTAATATAACTAGTTAAAGCATTAGGAGTAAGCATGCCTTTTGTTTCTGATACACTTCTTTAGTGGTGGTGAATATTTATACCAGTAGGCTATAACATGTTTACACAACATGCAAAAAGTACGTAACGTCTTATTCAACCAATATTACTCTACCACTATTTTTTGGGTAAGCTGTTGGTTTTGGAGATAAACGGTAAGCAGGTAAACACCCGGTGTGAGGTTGGGTTTTACATCCGCTTCCTGGCCAAACACTTCGGTAGTGTATACCGTTTGACCCAGTAGGTTAGTGATGGTAACTTGCTTCATTTGCGAAGTGCTATGGAGGTGAATGTTTCCACCAATGGACGGGTTCGGGTAGAGTTGGACAGTGGCTTTACCTGCATCATCAGGGTTGGTAATTCCTGAGAAAAGGTTGTTTACATAAAGCCCATTTTCAGTGGCTAAAAAAAGTTTGTTTTTATATTCTATCAACCCATAAGCATAACCAATGTTTAAAAACGCTTCGTCAGTGCCCCAGGTAGTGCCAATGGGTGCGTCTTTACGTCTTTTTTGTATCCAAAACTCACCATCAATCAAGTTGGTAAAGGTGTAATACAGCTGTTTACCGGCATAAATCATTCTGTCTACCCCATTTCTACTGCCCGTTTTATCGTCAACCCAATTTAAGCCGCCATCAGTACTTTTAATAATTCTTCTCCCATCAACGGCATATAACGTATCTCCATCGGCTATCATTTTATTAAAAGCTATTCCGGGTTTAAGTTTACCATAATAATAATGCGATACCCACTGGTTAGCTGTAAAATCATAAGTAAAATAAACACCATTCGCTCCGGCACCTATCATTAAATTATTTGGTGTGGTGGTAATGGTTTCCACCCCATAAGCCCAGTTGCTGGGCAATTGGTTATTAAAGGGTATCCAATCGTTTTTAATGGCATTGTATGTATACACACCATAACCTATGGTTGCGGCAAAAATTTGGTTGTTAAACTTTACAAACCCGCTTGTAGCAGGTAAATAGGTGGCGTAGTTGGTCCAAGTATAACCAGCGTTACGGCTCACAAATATGCCATGGGCAAAAGTACCCACATAAATATGGTTATCAATGATGGTTAAGGTGCTCACCTCTATAGGCTGTGTGCTGATTGTTTTGGCTTCCCAAGTATCACCTGCATCGCCACTTTTATATAGTTTATTCCCTCCCGATACAACATACAAGGTATCTTCCATAATGGCCAATGCCACCGTTTCCTGTGATGCAAGGTTACTTACTTTAGTCCATTGTGCGTGTAATTGGGTGTGAGTAAGTAACCCCCAACCAATTAGTAGCATGATATAGTTTTTCATGTTTATGAAGTCAATTTGTAATGAGACTCTTAAAGGCAATCTAACCATCCAATGAATGCAGCAATAAAATATCAATTAACTGACAATGAGTGAGATTAATTTTTAATAAATTTTAATTTAAACATATCGTGTTCTGCTGTTTCAACAATTAACAGATAAACACCGGTTTTTAAAGTGGAAACATCAAGTGTAGTGGTTGAAATGCGATTTACCTCCATTTGTTTACCTTCTAAATCAACAATTGAAATATGCAGGATGTTCTTTTTCGTTTCAATAGTTAAACGATTTTCAACAGGATTGGGTGACAGTAAAATCTCTTTTGATGT
>RDYC01000311.1 GCA_004293295.1 Bacteroidota bacterium | reverse complement strand
TTAATTGGTTACCTCACTTTTTTTTGTGGCCTTTTAAACTTATTAAATGATAGCAACGCTATTACCAAATTAGCCAATGTACTTTCGCCATTTTTTGTCAAGGTATTTCCAGAACTTCCCAAGGGACATCCTGCCTACGGATTTATGACCATGAATTTTGCCGCTAACTTTTTAGGACTAGATAATGCTGCTACCCCATTTGGGCTTAAAGCCATGGAGAGTATGCAAGAAGCCAATAAAGACAAAGAAAAAGCCAGCAACAGCCAGATTATGTTTTTATGCCTCCATGCCGCAGGACTCACATTAATCCCAACTTCTATTATTGGATACAGGGCTGCACAAAATGCTTCCAATCCAGCTGATATTATGCTACCTTGTATTATTACCTCGTTTGTTGGAACTATTGCAGCATTGGTTTTTGTGAGCATCAAGCAACGTATTAACCTAGTTAATTTGGTGGTTGTAGGTTTTGTAACCGGGGTAAGTGCCGTTATTGGATTTTTGTTGTTTTATGTAAATGGGTTAAGCGGCATTGGAAAATTTCATTTTACAGGAAATTTAAGCAATGGGGTATTGTTGTTCATTATACTGGCTATTGTAGCATACAGCATTTTACAAGAAAAAATATTTAAGGCAAACGAAACCAACATCTTTGATTCGTTTGTATTTGGTGCAAAAGATGGATTTACAACCGGTGTAAGGGTATTACCCTACATGATAGCCATGTTGGTAGCATTAAGTATTTTCAGAAACTCGGGGCTCATGTTTATTATCATGGATGGTGTTTCTGCCGTTCTAATGGTTTTCGGTGTTGACCCACAAATTATAAATGCCATACCAGTGGCCCTTATGCGCCCATTTAGTGCGGGCGGCTCACGCGGGTTTATGCTTGATGCCATGAAAACTTATGGGCCGGATAGCTTAGCAGGACAATTGTCTTGTTTATTTCAAGGTGCTGCTGAAACCACTTTTTATGTGGTAGCTCTTTATTTTGGCTCGGTAAACATTAAAGATAGCCGTTACACCTTAGGCATTATGCTTATGGTTGATTTGGTGTGCGTACTTACGGCCATTTTTGTGTGTAAGATATATTTTTAAAGACACCTTAATTGCTGTATATCAATTAGTACTGGTTTGATTCAAAATCTTTTCAACCATGCATACAACACATGGTTTTTTCCGATATTTTCGCATTAAAATGAATCCGTTTCAAGAAACGGCAAAATAATATGCTAAACAATTAATTATTAACTATATGGCGTTAGATATCACCGGAAAAATTATCCAAAAATTAAACAAAACTGAAGGCGTTAGCAAAGCAGGTAAAGCATGGAGCAAACAAGAGTTTGTTATTGAAACTCAAGAAACTTACCCTAAAAAGGTAATGATCAGCACCATGAATGAGAAAGTAAACGAATTGGAGCGTTATAATGTAGGCGATGTGGTTACTGCATCTTTAAACCTTGAAAGCCGTGAATACAATGGCAGGTGGTACACTGATGCCCGTGCCTGGAAAATTCAAGGTAATGGAACTGCTGCACAAACTGCCGAAGCAGACCCGTTCCATCCGGATAATGAGCCAAGCTTTAATGCTGACTCCGCATCTGATGATTTACCATTTTAAGTAAAACTTCCTTAAAAAAGCACCACATGGTGCTTTTTTAGTGTAATATAATAGCATACAACAATTACTTTTGTGTGATGATTCACCACGACCTTAAATTATACAACACGCTTACTCGTCAAACAGAAAAATTTGTACCCTTACATCCCAATTTGGTTGGCATGTATGTGTGCGGGCCAACTGTATATAGCAATGCGCATTTGGGCAATGCACGCACATTTATTTCTTTCGATGTGGTATTCCGCTATTTACAACACTTAGGTTATAAAGTTCGATATGTGCGTAACATCACAGATGCAGGACATTTGGAGAGTGATGCAGATGAAGGAGAAGACAAGATTAGCAGAAAAGCTAAAATTGAGCAACTGGAGCCAATGGAAATTGTGCAACGCTACACCATTGACTTCCATCAAATGATGGCTTCCTTTAATGCGCTTCCTCCAAGTATTGAGCCAACAGCAACCGGCCATATCATTGAACAAATTGAAATGACCAAACAAATTATGGCCAATGGCTTTGCTTATGAAAGCAATGGAACGGTATATTTTGATGTAGAAAAATTTGCTAAAGACAATAACTACACAGCTTTAACAGGAAGGAATCTGGATGATTTATTGAATGGCACCCGAGAATTAAGCGGACAAGATGATAAAAGAGGTAGGCTTGACTTTGCGCTTTGGATTAAAGCTAAACCGGAACATATTATGAAATGGCCGAGCCCTTGGGGAGAAGGCTTCCCGGGCTGGCATCTGGAATGCTCTGCCATGAGTCGTAAATATTTAGGAGAACAATTTGATATACATGGCGGTGGAATGGACCTGGCACCTACCCATCATACCAATGAAATTGCACAAAACATTGCGTGCACCCACCACAAAACTCCGGTAACTTATTGGATGCATACCAATATGCTTACCGTTAACGGACAGAAAATGAGTAAAAGCCTAGGCAACTCCTTCCTACCACATGAATTGTTTAATGGAAGTCATCCTTTGTTAGATAAAGGATACAGCCCAATGACGGTAAGATTTTTTATGTTACAAGCCCATTACCGAAGCACATTAGATTTTAGTAATGAGGCTTTACAAGCTGCCGAAAAAGGATTTGCAAGGTTGATGAATGCCATGAAATTAATTGAACACCTCAAAGTAGGTGTCTCGTCAACTTCAAATGTTCAAGTGTTACGAGAAAATATTTATGCGGCTTTGGATGACGATTTTAATACCCCAATTGCACTATCGCATATTTTTGAAGCGACACGCATTATCAATAGTGTTAATGATGGCAAAGAAAGTATCACTCATGAAGATAAGGAATTACTGAAAAAAACCTTATACGAAATCGTTTATCAGGTGCTTGGCTTAAAAGAGGAAAACGCGGTAAATACTGATAAAATTGATGGGCTAATGAATATGATATTAGAGGTTCGCAATGAAGCCAAAACCCGTAAAGATTTCAGCACTTCAGATTTAATTCGGGATAAACTCAAAGAAATAGGATTTGATATCAAAGACGGAAAAGAAGGCTCCAAGTATTCCCTTATTAATTAAGCCATATTAACATGAAATTTATTCAATCAACAATTTCCAATGTTCTAGTTGTTTTATGCATTGTATTAATCAATGCTTGTGGGCCTGAGCCCAAAACAGGTGATCAAAAACAAACTGAATCAACAATAAAAACTGAGCCTTACAAACAAGTTTCCCCCAACTTTAACGCAGATAGTGCTTATTACTTTGTGCAAAAACAAGTTGACTTTGGGCCAAGGGTAACCAATAGTGATGCGCATAAAAAATGTGGCGACTGGCTGGTAAAAGAATTAAAAAAATACACCTCTAATGTTATTGAGCAAAAAACTCTCATTAGCAATCATGATGGTAAAAAACTTCAAGTACGAAATATTATTGCCGAAATAAACCCTGCTGCCACCAATCGCATTTTACTTTGTGCACACTGGGATAGCCGCGATAGGGCTGACAAAGATGTTGTTGATACCGATAAGCCTATTTTAGGTGCTAATGATGGTGCCAGTGGCGTTGGTGTGTTAATGGAAGTTGCAAGGATTATAAAAGCCTTCCCGATAAATACCGGTATTGACATCATTTTATTTGATGCTGAAGATTTGGGAAATAACCAACCAAATACCTACTGTTTGGGCTCGCAATATTGGAGTACCAACCTGCACAAACCGGGTTATAAAGCTAATTTTGGTATTCTATTGGATATGGTAGGCGCATCAAATGTGGTGTTTGGTTGGGAACAAAACTCGGAACAAATGGCCACACCCGTTTTAGAAAAAGTTTGGGCCACTGCCCAAAACCTTTCGTACGGCAACCATTTTGCCTACGTAAAAGTTGGTGGCATTGATGATGACCATGTTTATGTAAACCGTGCCGGAATACCCACTATTGATATCATTGATTTTAGTGTTGATGGAAGATTCCCGGAACACCACCATACCCACCGTGACAACATGAGTGTTATCAATAAAAACTCACTCAAGGCTGTTGGCCAAACATTGCTTGAAGTGATTTATACCGCTAAATAGTTTTAAACAACGGCAACTTTAATATTCGACCCTTAGGCGCTTTTGGTTATTATCTGTTTAGCCTATTGTAACAACTTTGGATAAGTTGAGCTAAAAGTATCCAGTGCTTTCTTAATCATTTTATCCTCACTATTCATCACGGTATAATAACCTTCATCACCCCACAACTGGCGAGCAATAAACGCTTTATAGAGTAATTTCACTTGTTGTTTTGCTTGTTGGATATCTGTTGCAAGGCATGTTTCCGGCCTTCTCTTATTTATGGTTTTTTCTAATTCTTGCCACATCTGTTCATTGATGCTGTAGGTTGCGGTAAAAACACCAGCGTTGGCATATCTCTTTTTTAACAATTCGCGGTTTGTTTCCAGGTATTTAAATCCAATTACGTTCAATAAGTTTTCTTCAAATATGGCGTGAAAAAAGGTATTGAGATAAGTGGTATCTACAGCAACAAAAACATCCGGCATAATACCTCCACCTCCATATACATGGCGACCTCTGGCCGTTTTATAAACTGTGCTGTCATTCACTTTTTGACCAATGGCCCCTTTTAATTCTCCCTGTTCAAATCTTTCATTTATTTCTTGTTCATACGCATCCCACCCTTTGGTATAGTCTTTTTGAATGCTCCTGCCGGATGGCGTATAGTAACGCGATATGGTTAGTCTCACAGCAGAACCATCAGCCAATTCAAAAGGCTCCTGTACCAATCCTTTTCCAAAACTACGTCTCCCAATAATTACTCCCCTATCCCAATCTTGCACTGCCCCACTTACAATTTCACTTGCACTTGCGCTGCCTTCGTCTATTAAAATAATCAGTTTCCCTGTTTCATAATCGCCCTTATTCTCTGCCTTGTATTCTTCTGTTTTTTGCGTGCGACCTTTTGTATATACCAGAAGTTTTTTGTCATCCAACAACTCATCTGCAATGGCTGTTGCAGCACTTAAATATCCACCGGGATTATTTCTTAAATCTACAATCAATTGCTTGAAGGCTGAAGCCCGCAGTTTCTCCAAGGCCATTTTAAACTCTTGATGGGTATTGGCCGCAAACCTATCAATTTTGATGTAGCCTGTTTGGTTATTAAGCATCAAAGCCACATCAACACTGTATATGGGAACTTTATCCCTAGTGATGGTAAATTCTAATATTTGTGCGCGGTAAGGGCGATAAACCTTTACACGAACCTTTGATCCTGCCTCACCTCTCAGCAGCTTAAATACTCTTTCATTGGTAATACCAACCCTTGCTACCGGCATGGTATCTACTTGTACAATCTTATCTCCTTGCGTTAATCCTGCTTTTTCGGCCGGGCCTTCCTTAATTACTTTAGCCACTAAAATGGTATCATCCACAATAGAAAACTCAATACCAA
Organism: Bacteroidota bacterium; assembly: GCA_004293295.1. Lineage (GTDB taxonomy): Bacteria > Bacteroidota > Bacteroidia > UKL13-3 > UKL13-3 > UBA6183. The sequence continues at coordinate 3,312 of RDYC01000311.1, read as the reverse complement.
CACCTTCAAAGTTACCTTCTAACCCTTCATTGGCTGCAGTTAAGTCTCTTGCCGGGATGTATACACTGTGAGGGTCCAATTCGTGCAACAAGTTGTTAATGGCCACCTCCTCTAAGCTATCCACATCCACTGTATCAACATATGCTTGGTTGATGATGTTAAGCAACTGATTGATTTTGTTACCCCCTCCACTGAATAATCCAACCTCACCCGATACCGGTTTCATCCACATGCCAATGAGGATGCCCACAATAAGCAGAAGAGAGAACACAACCGGTTGCCAAATTTTTTGCTTCATCAGATAATTATTTCCAGGTTTCAAATATAATACAGTGCCGGGGCTAAAAAAGTGTTAATTCCACAAGCTGCCTACCAGTTGGTATTTATTGATTATTTAACCGACCGACAAAACTTTTTTGAAAGTTTATTGCTTAATTGCATAAAAAATATTCAATGACTGTAGGTAAGAAAAAGATAACTGCTAAAAAAGGAGCCAAACAACAAAGCGTGCATAAATCTGCGAAAAAAACGGGCCTCCAAAGCACGAAAAAGGTAAAAACCACTGAATTGAATTCCAAATACAATCATTTGGAAAAAATGACGGTAAAGCAATTGCTCACCAATATGAATAAGGAGGACCAGACAGTACCTGAAGCTGTTGCTAAGGCCATCCCTAAAATTAACCGATTAGTTCAAGCTGCTTATAAAAAAATGAAAGATGGGGGGCGCTTGTTTTATATTGGTGCGGGCACCAGCGGCCGGTTAGGTATAGTAGATGCCAGCGAGTGTCCGCCTACATTTGGTGTGCCTTTTGATTTGGTTATCGGACTAATTGCAGGTGGCGACCGTGCAATTAGGCGGGCCGTTGAATTTGCCGAAGATGATACCAAGCAAGGCTGGAAAGATTTAAAAGAACATAAAATATCTAAAAAAGATGTGCTAATTGGTATTGCTGCCAGTGGAAGCACTCCTTATGTGGTGGGCGCTTTAACCGAAGCTAATAAAAACGGGGTGTTAACAGGATGCATTGTTTGCAACAAAGGAAGTAATGTGGCCGCAGTTGCCAAGTACCCAATTGAAGTGGTGGTTGGACCAGAATTTGTAACAGGAAGCACACGCATGAAAAGTGGCACTGCACAAAAACTGGTGCTCAACATGATTAGCACCTCGCTAACGATAAAGTTGGGTAGGGTTAAAGGCAATAAAATGGTTGATATGAATCCTTCAAACAATAAACTCATTCACAGGGGCACAAGAATGATTGCTGACGAGTTAAGGGTTGAAGAATCAAAAGCATTGCAACTATTAAAAAAATATGGCAATGTGCGCAAGGCCCTCGATGCCGTTAAATCACTTGATTTAACCAAGAACTGAGCATAACAACATGGGAGAACTTTTTGCGAAGTATATTGGGTGCATTGGTGGCCGGGTTTAACTTTTTGGAGTTAATGATTTGCACCGTTGGTGGCGGTATGGTTGGGGTAATTTTTTACTTGTATTTATGGGAAGGCGTATTATTTATTTACCACAAAATAGTGCCACCAAAACCTAAGCAGTTTAAGCCTGTTGGCAAGCATCGGAGAAAATTGCTAAAGTTTTTTATCAAGTATGAAATCATTGGCATTGCCATTCTCACCCCTCTTATTCTTTCAGTTCCTGTTGGCACCATATTGGCAGCCGCTTTTGAAGAAAACAAGTGGAAGATAAAACGTTATATGTTAATCAGCTTTGTTTGTTGGAGCTTACTGATGTATTTATTTTCTGATGCACTTTATGCCCTAGGGAATTTTGTGATGCAATGGTTTCAGTAGTCGGTGGGCTAAATCCTTTCTAACAACTCATATAAAATACCATCCTTTAAACCGGCACTTGGGGCATGCAGTTTATGAATGTTACCCCAGCCGAGTATTTTTAAATAAATACTTGCCGAAGGGGCAATTACATCGGCCCTATCAGGGTTGAGTTTATATTTCTCAATACGCTCAACCATACTCATTTTTTTAACATCCTTGTAAAAATTATTCAATTGCTCTGATGTAATGTGAGGGTCTGTTGAAGGATTAATAATCATGGCTATTTTATTAATTGTGCCACTGGTAGCTATCGCCTCTGCATCATCAAAATCTTTTACATGGCTCTTTACATATAACTCAATTTCATCCCAACTTTTTTTCTTTACCGCATTATCCAATAACCGAACAGTGCCCACATCAAACGAAACAGAGTTTTGAGGTTTTCCGTCCTTAATCACCGTCATTTCTGTACTCCCGCCACCCACATCTATGGTTAAATAGTTTTTACCCGGTATTAAATATTGCTTGATGGATTTTAAAATCAGTTCTGACTCTCTTTTGCCATCTATCACTTGTATTTTAAGTCCGATTCTATCCAACACCTTCTGCACCATTTTTTCTCCATTTTTAGCCTCGCGCATGGCTGAGGTAGCACAAGCCATATAATGATCTACCTCATACAATTCCATGAGCAACTGAAAGCTTTGCATGGCTTTGTAAAATATATTTCTCTTGTCCTTGCTTATTTTGCCTTGATTAAAAGCATCATCACCTAACCGGATGGGAATACGCACGAATTCTACCTTTTTAAAAGGTTCAAGGGGATTATCATTTAAACGGGCAATTTGTAACCTTACGGCATTACTCCCAATATCAATTGCTGCAAACTTCACGATTAGCTAATTTAAACTGTTCAGTACAATTATATCAATTAACCTTTACAATACCATTTATTTCTTTAGCCATTTGATATACCATGGCAGCCTATTGATAACAAGACGATAGTATGGCAACTGGTAAGCTCCGAATCCGCTAAAAAACCGTGCTACATTGCTGATTTCTGACCCTTCAAAATCTAACATTTGTTTTTGGTTGCTGTACTCTTTTATGATGTGGTTCATTAAAAAAAACATGGCCTTTGAAGCCCTACCGGCTTCGTTGGTGGTGCCTATTTGAAATATAATCCGCTCCTTCTGCTTATAAAACGCTGCACAAGCATGCATTTTTCCTGCTGCATCAACTACTGACAGGGCAAAACAATTCCCACGTGCAACAGCCTCTTTAAGCACCAACTTAAACCGAGCATAATCAGCCGGCTTTACATCTGGGGTATTTTCACTTTTGTGCAAGTGGTAAAAGTCTACCACTGTTGATGTATCAACCGTTTCAATGGTTAAGCCTTCATTCAATGATTTTCGCGTGTTTCTTTTATTCTGTTCATTAAATCCCTTAAACAAGGCTTCGTAGTTTCTATTAAGGTGCAACACATAGTTTTTGCGCTTTATTAAAACATATGCCT
>RDYC01000310.1 GCA_004293295.1 Bacteroidota bacterium | reverse complement strand
TGTATAGCTACTTTTTTAATATTCAATGCTTTTCAAACAACCGCTGGCTTTTCTTACTTTATTATAAAATACTATTTATTTAAAGGAAATGAAGAGGGATTTGGATTATGGCCGACATTGTTTGGCAGTATAGGAGCAATTATAACCACTGTTTTTGTGATACCTATTGTAGCTCGAATGTCTAAAGTACTTGGAAAAAAGAAGGCATTTTTGCTTTCTCAAAGTATTTCAATACTAGGTTACATTTTGCTGTTTTTGCTTTTTGTGCCGGGTAAGCCTTACCTTTTTCTTTTTGCCCTACCTTTCTTTTCTTTTGGTATTGGTAGTTTGTTTACATTAATGATGTCAATGACTTCTGATGTAATTGATATTGATGAGTTAAACACAGGTAAAAGAAGAGAAGGCAGCTTAGGTGCTATTTATTGGTGGATGGTAAAGTTTGGAACAGCTGTGGCAGGATTAATAAGTGGCTTAATTCTTTCCTTAGTAAGTTTTCAATCTAATGCAGCAACACAAACAGATGAAACCATGTTTTGGCTAAGGATTTTCTTTGTAGGGATTCCCATATTAGGAACATCAATTGCTTTATGGGCAATGAAAGATTATAATATTGATGAGGCCAAAGCCAGAGAAGTAAGAAATCTTCTTGATAAAAGGAAAGCACCTGCAAACAAACAATCTTCCGGTTATCTTTCTGGCAAATTGTATTCATTGCTTCAAAACCGTAATTTGGATAAAATTATCGGAACAGATTATAGCAAAAAAAGTGAAGCTGAATTGGAAACGCTATTTGCTACACAATTTAATTCAGGCTTAAATGGGTTATGTTTCAGCCCTTACGTAGAAGGACAAAAGGCCGGAGATATTTTATCAAAAGAACAAATCAGAAGAAGGTTGGAGTTGATTGCCCCACATACCAAATGGATTAGAACGTTTTCTGCTACTGAGGGAAATGAATTAATACCGGAGATAGCCAATCAAAAAGGCATTAAAACAATAGTTGGTGCATGGATAAGTAACGACAGAGAACGAAACGAAAGAGAAATACAGGCGTTAATTAAATTGGCCAATGCCGGGTTGGTTAATATTGCTGCGGTGGGTAATGAGGTACTGCATAGAAACGAAATTGATGAGGCAGAATTGATTGGTTATATCGAAAAAGTGAAGAAAGCCATTCCAAGTCATATTGAAGTAGGTTATGTGGATGCCTATTATCAATTTATAGACAGACCAAAACTGCTGGAGGTTTGCGACTTGGTGTTGTGTAATTTCTATCCTTTTTGGGAAGGAGCTGCTATTGATTATTCAATGTCGTATCTTTCTAATATGTTTGAAGTAACCAAAGAGGTAAGCAATGGCAAAAGGGTTATTGTTACAGAAACGGGATGGCCTAGTGTTGGAGAAACGGTTGAAAGCGCCATACCATCAAGAGTAAATGCTATGAAGTATTTTATCAGCTCGCAAGAATGGGCCAAAAATAACAACATAGAGCTGTTTCATTTCTCTTCTTTTGATGAGTCATGGAAAGTTATTCAAGAAGGAAAGTTGGGAACATCTTGGGGATTATGGGATAAAAACGAAAAATTCAAGTATAAAAAATAAATCTACACATCATGTCATATAGGGAAGGTCATTTATTTACACCGGAGAATCAAGAAAGTTATGCTTATTCTCAACACGAAAAAATTCACATTAATTATTCCGAACTATCGGGTGATGATTTAAAAAGTTTGTGGCGCAAAACACTACAAAATGGAATACATGGCATTTGCTTTAGTATATACGAGGATGGACAAAAGCCCGGTTCAATCATTACCGAAGCCCAAGTGGAAAGGCGTATAAATATACTAAAACCGTATGCAAAATGGGTTCGTTCTTTTTCTTGTATTGAGGGCAATGAACACGTGCCAAGAGTAGCAAAAAAGTATGGGATGAAAACCTTGGTGGGCGCATGGTTAGGCGATGATTTGGAATTGAATGAAAAGGAAATAGAAGCACTCATAGCCATGGCAAAAGAAGGATTGGTTGATGTTGCTGCCGTTGGCAATGAAGTGATGTATAGGAAAGATTTAACAGAGGAACAATTATTGGCATACATTCAACGGGTAAAGGATGCCATTCCTCATATCCCGGTGGGTTATGTAGATGCTTATTACGAGTTTTCGCACCGACCACGAATTACTGAAATATGCGATGTGATTTTAACCAATTGTTACCCTTATTGGGAAGGCTGTCCTATTGAATATTCTTTTGAACACATGCGGAGCATGTTTGAGTCTGCAAAAAATGCAGGTCAAGGCAAGCGAGTAATTATTACAGAAACAGGTTGGCCTAGTGAAGGGGGGGCTTTTAAGGGCTCTGTAGCAAACGCTGAAAATGCTATGCGCTATTTTATAGACTGCCAAAACTGGTGTAATGCAAATGGTATTGAAAGTTTTTATTTTGCCTCTTTTGATGAGTCTTGGAAAACAGGCCCTGAAGGTGATGTTGGCGCGTATTGGGGACTTTGGGATAAACATGAACAACTAAAATTTTAATGACAGATTTTTTTAATCAATTTAATGTTCCTTTTGCTAAGGCCATGTGTTATTCAGGTTTTAGAAATGGACAACAACCCGGTGGAATTGTTCCATCTTACGAAGAAATAAAAGAAGACTTATTGCTTTTAAAACCTCATTGCAATTACCTACGTTTGTATGATTGTGATGAGCATGCGCTAACCGTTATTAAGGTTATCCGCAATGAAAAGCTAGATTTCAAATTAATGCTTGGGGCATACATTGTTGCCGAAATGAATAACCATGGCTGTCCATGGGGTGGTGGCATTTATGAGGAAAAACAGTTGGAAGAGAATAGGGAAATGAACGACCAAAAAATTCAGCGCCTCATCGAATGGTCCAATCAATATCCTGACATTGTTTTTTGCGTTTCTCTTGGCAATGAAGCTTGCGTAGACTGGACCGATCATTTTGTGCCGGTTGACCGTGTGATAGAGTTTGCTAAAAGGGTAAAGAAAAGTATTAAACAGCCTGTTACTTTCTGTGAGAATTATGTGCCGTGGTTAAACTATCTGGCGCCACTTGTGGAGGTGATAGATTTTATCTCGATACATACTTATCCGGTTTGGGAGTACAAACACATCCATGAATCTGTTGAGTATACCATAGCCAACTACCAAATGGTTGCTAAGCAATATCCTCAAATTCCTGTGGTAATTACCGAAGCAGGGTGGGCCACAAACTCACATGGCAGGGGAATTCATGTAGAGCATGTGAATGAAGAAAACCAGAAAATTTATTATGAAGATTTAATGGATTGGTCTATTAAAAATAATATTTTAACATTTTTTTTCGAAGCATTTGACGAACAATGGAAAGGTTCACCGGATCCAATGGAGCCTGAAAAGCACTGGGGCGTGTTTAAAGCTGACAGGACACCTAAATTGGTATTTGAGAGTTTGAAGGTGTTAAAGACGCATTGATTTAGCTGAAATATGCGTTACCAACAAACATAAAGGTGCGACTCCTACGGAGTCGAATTATATAGTTGAGTAGCGATGTTTACCAAGGTGTGACCCCGATGGGGTCGAGTTTAATGGTTGAGCAGCGATGTTTTCCAAGGTGTGACTTCTACGGAGTCGTGTAGTCAGTTATCCGGCAGAGGTTATAAAGGTGTGACTCCTACGGAGTCGAGTTATCACTTATCTGGCAAAGGTTATAGAGGTGTGACCCCGGTGGGGTCGAGGTTGATGGAGGAGTAGCGATGTTTATCAAGGTGCGACTTCTACGGAGTTGATAAGAAATGAATTCAACGACCTCAGAGAGGTCGAACCTCAATAACAAAAATCAACAAAACAAAAACGACTCCAGCGGAGTCACACTTTCTCTTGATTCAAATGTTATTGAAGTGATTTTTTTAAAGTTCAAATGAAAAGCCCCGTTTTTCCAATAGCCGGTATCTTTTTTCGTCAAATTTGAATAATTTGGCCGGACGATGGGCAACATTTTCCTTAACCTCGTTCAATGGCAGTAAAATATCCATTTCTAGGATTTTTTTCCTGAAATTAGATTTGTCAAATTTACATCCCAGCAAGGCTTCGTATAACAGTTGTAGCTCCAATAAAGTAAACTTACTAGGCAGCAGTTCAAATCCGGTAGGTTTGTGTCTAACCTCATTTTTTAAAGTTTCTATGCCTTTGGATAAAATACTCTGATGGTCAAAGGCCAATTCGGGTAAATCGTTGATGCTAAACCATTCCGCAGATTTTGCCCAAGAAGAAGCAATGGGATGATAATTAATACTGTTTACTAAAGAAAAATACCCCACTGTTACCACCCTGCCCAAAGGGTGCCTATCTACGCTGCCAAAGGTAAAAAACTGTTTCATGTAAATGTTTTTTAAACCGGTTAGTTTTTCCAATACATTATTGGCAGCATCCCGCAAGTTTTTTTCGGGTTCTACTAAATCTCCAATCAATGCCCAATGTCCTTTAAACGGCTCTGCATCTCTTTGTATTAATAATACTTTTATTTCACCCTCATGGTAGCCAAATACCACACAATCAACAGATAAGCCAAAAACAAAGTATTCGTTTAATGGTAGATTATAGTCAGATATGTAGTAAGAATTGGGTGTTTTCATAATGCAAATTAAGCGAAGGCATCGAAGTAAAGTAAAAAATACTTATAGTATTTTTTACTTTAACTTTTTTTACCTTAATTGCATTAACAAATTCTTAATAAAACAAAATATGCACAAAATCATTACATTAAGCTTATCCTTACTTATTGTAAGTATGGGATTTTCTCAAAACGCACCAATCAATTTTGAAACTGGTGGTCAGGGTGCTAACTGGACATGGACAACTTTTGAAAATGGAACCAATCCAACATTGGAAATCGTTAACAATCCAAGTGTTGCAGCTCCAAACACATCTAGTAAAGTTGCGAAATTTACTGCACTACAGGGCGGTATGCCATGGGCAGGATGCGAGTCTGCTAAAGGAGCTGATATTGGCACATTTACGCTATCAGCATCGAATGCAATCGTTAAAATTATGGTATACAAACCAGTAATCAGCGATGTTGGAATCAAATTTGCAACCAATAGCGGTGCTTCTTCTGGCGAAATCAAAGTTGCCAATACCAAAATCAATGAGTGGGAAGAGTTAACCTTTAACTTTACTGCAAAAATTGGTGAACCATCTTCTACAGACATTAATCAAATTATTATCTTCACTGATTTTATTGCTGGTGTTGATCCTAGAACTACAGGTTCTATTTGTTATTTCGACAATATTACCTTCTCAGCCGGTGCTACTCTGGCAGAGCCAACTGTTCCTGCAGCAGCACCTACCAAACCGGCAGCTGATGTGATTTCATTGTTTAGCAATGCTTACACCAATACAACAGTTGATACTTGGAGAACAGGGTGGTCAACAGCTACACTTACTGATATGAAGATTGGAACTGATGATGTAAAAAAATACTCAGGGTTGGATTTTGTTGGTGTTGAAATGATTGCCAGTCAAATTAATATCACTACAATGGATTTATTTGAATTTGATGTTTGGACGCCAAATTCTACCTCACTTAGATTCAAATTAGTAGACTTTGGTGCTAATGGAGCTTTTGGTGGTGGCGATGACAAAGAACATGAAACTACTGTTACTCCTACTATAAATGGTTGGTATCATGTAGCGGTGCCAATAGCAAATATGACCGGACTTACAACTAAAGCGAATATTGCACAGCTTATTTTTGCCAGTTCTCCTGCAGGTACTTCAGTTATTTATATTGATAATGTATTGTTTAGCAAAACTCCGGTATTGGCTGAACCAACTGTAGCAGCAACAACTCCAACAAAATTAGCTAAAGATGTGATTTCATTGTTCAGCAACGCTTACACCAATGTACCAGTTGATACTTGGAGAACATCATGGTCTGCAGGCACACTTGCAGAGATAAAAATTGGAACAGATGATGTTAAAAAATATACTGATGTAGATTTTATTGGTGTAGAAATGGTTGCCAACCAAATTAACATCACCACAATGGATTCGTTTGAATTTGATGTGTGGACTCCAAATTCTACCTCTCTTAGGTTTAAGGTAGTAGATTTTGGTCCAAATGGTGCTTTTGGAGGTGGAGATGATAAAGAACACGAAACGACCATCACGCCAACTTTAAATGGTTGGAATCACGTAGCGGTTGCACTTTCAAGCATGACAGGTCTTACCACTAAATCAAACATTGCTCAACTTGTTTTTGCAAGTTCTCCTGCAGGTTCTTCGGTGATGTATTTAGATAATGTGATGTTCACTAAAAAGTCGTCATCAGGTGTAGCTTCTATTGCAAAGGAAACCATTGGTGTTTTCCCAAATCCTGTTAGCAATTCAATGTCAATTACGTCAACAAACAACATTCAAGAGGTAATTATATACAATGCTTTAGGTCAAGCGGTATTAACTGCTTCACCAAATGCGAATAATGCCACTATTGATATTGCTACTTTACCAAACGGTTTATATACTGTTAAAGCTAGCATCAATGGTGTTGATACCTTCAAGAAAATAATCAAAGAATAATTTAGAAGTTGTAATTATGCAAAGGGCAATCAGTTTTTACTGGTTGCCCTTTTTTGTTACATTATTCTCCGAATGTAAACAACCATTATGCCAAGTAAGCGCCCATATCCTTAAATAGGCTTTTTAAAAGATTACATAAAATCTACATACTAGTTATTGAATTACGTCTTTGTAAAAGGGATATTTACCGCATGAACCCACGAGCATTTAAACATCATTTTATCATTAACCTACTGCTGATTGTCGTACTCATAAACGGTGGCTGCAAAAAGGACTCCGCTATACAATCCGAAAATGATGTCCCCGTAGGAGTAAGTGTAAACAAGTGGCTGAAAACAAGTGATTTGATTATACGGCAAGAGGTTTATGACAGTAAATTGCTCAAGAACGGAAATGTTGCAATACTGGCAGATAACTAT
>RDYC01000391.1 GCA_004293295.1 Bacteroidota bacterium | reverse complement strand
CCTAAATTTTTGATTTTACCTTTAATGCTAAACCCTTTTTGCTCCACCTTTTGCGAACAGGCAATAAATAAAACTGCAAATAATCCTATAAAAATATTCCTCATACTATTGATGTTGTTTGGCTTGTATTACATGTTATCTAGTGTATCTTTAACCATTTGGCTGGCAACCTTGGGATCTGCTTTACCTTTACTTAATTTCATGACTTCCCCCATAAAAAGCCCAACCAAGCTTACTTTACCACCTTTATATTCAGTTACTTTATCCGGAAACTTTGCAATAGCAGCATCAATCCACTGCTGCAATTCATCGCTATTGCTTTCCTGAATAAGATTTAGTCCTTCTGCAATTTGCAAAACCGTTTTATTTGGCTCAGCAATAAACGCCCCAAACACTTTTTGAGTAGCTGCCGAATTACTAATTTTTCCGGCATCTATTAAGCTAATAATTTCCGCAATTTGTTCAGGTTGAAGTGGAAAGTCAGTAATTTCTAACGCATGCTCGTTCAGGTATCCCTTTACTTGAACCATCACCCAATTGGCCGCTGCCTTGGTGTTTGTTGTATGCTTTAAAATTCGTTCAAAGTACTCGGCTATCTCGCGGCTTTCCGTTAACACACCTGCATCATACTCGCTTAAACCTAGTGTATTGGTATATTTGGTAAACAACGCCTTTGGTAACTCCGGCATTTGCGATTTAACTTCTTGTATAAACTCCGGTGTAATATGCAGTGGCGGCAAGTCCGGTTCAGGGAAATAGCGATAATCACTGGCACCCTCTTTAGTACGCATCACAATAGTAATGCCTTTGGTGGCTTCAAAAGTGCGGGTCTCTTGGTATATTTTTTCCCCGGATTCTATGGCCTCTATTTGGCGTTTAATTTCAAACTCTATGGCGCGTTGTACGTTCCTGATGGAGTTCATATTTTTTACTTCCACCTTCACCCCAAACTCCTGAGCACCTTTTATTCTAACGGAAACATTGGCATCACAGCGCATGCTGCCCTCCTCCATGTTACCATCGCAAATACCCAAGTAACGAACCAATTTGCGCACCTCCGTTAAAAACTGATAGGCTTCTTCTCCCGAACGAATATCAGGGTGTGACACCATTTCAACCAAAGGAGTGCCTGCCCGATTATAATCTATCAGTGTGTCGTAAACGTCTTGATCATGCATGCTTTTTCCCGTATCCTCTTCCATGTGAATGCGTATAAGGCCAATGCGTTTTTCA
>RDYC01000390.1 GCA_004293295.1 Bacteroidota bacterium | reverse complement strand
GGTGTCTCCTAAGTTAGCAGCGTCGAATCCTTTGAATTCAACCAACTTGGCTTTAGGAGCCGTGTTTGATTTTTTGAAATGACCTTTCAATGCATTGGGGGTGTTTTTCTCTTTGCGAGCACCGAATCCCAATTGAACTGCATCGTAACCATCCCTGTCTTGTGTTTTGACTTGCGTCACAACACAAGGACCAGCTTCTATCACTGTGCATGGCATTGATTTGCCCTCAGCACTAAAGATGCTAGTCATCCCGATTTTACGTCCAATAATTCCTGGCATATACTAGTTGTTAAAAATTACACTTTGATTTCTACGTCAACTCCACTAGGAAGCTCCAACTTCATGAGGGCATCTACTGTCTTAGAAGAACTGCTGTAGATATCCATCAAACGCTTGTAGGCACACAATTCGAATTGCTCACGCGCCTTTTTGTTCACGTGTGGTGAACGAAGTACGGTGTAAATTCTTTTGTGTGTTGGAAGTGGAATAGGACCACTTACCACAGCACCTGTAGACTTAACTGTTTTTACGATTTTCTCTGCTGATTTATCGAGCAAGTTGTGATCGTAAGATTTTAATTTTATTCTGATTTTTTGGCTCATCTGCTTAACTTTTTATGCTTTGACTTAACCTTTTGATTTTGCTACTACGTCATCGGAGATATTTCTAGGTGCTTCAGCATAGTGCGAAAACTCCATAGAAGAACTTGCACGACCTGAAGTGATGGTACGCAATTGCGTTACGTAACCGAACATTTCTGATAATGGAACGTCAGCTTTTAATACTTTCGCACCATTGCGGTCATCCATACCTTTCATCATACCACGACGACGGTTGAGGTCACCAACTACATCACCCATGTTTTCTTCAGGGGTAACAACTTCTAGTTTCATGATTGGTTCGAGAAGAATTGGACTACATGCTTTCAAAGCCGCACGGTAAGCCATTTTCGCACACAATTCGAATGATAAAGAGTCGGAATCGACGTTGTGGTAAGAACCATCTAACAACTCAACAACCATAGCGTCGATAGGGAAGCCAGCAAGCACACCATTTTTCATGGAATCTTTGAAGCCTTTTTCAACTGAAGGGATGAATTCGCGTGGAATGTTACCACCTTTGATGCTGTTGATGAATTCTAGTCCTGTTTTCTCCTCGTTAGTTTGCGCTGAAATTTTAACGTAGATATCGGCAAACTTACCACGACCACCAGTTTGTTTCTTGTAAACTTCGC
>RDYC01000309.1 GCA_004293295.1 Bacteroidota bacterium | reverse complement strand
ATGTTTATTGACCACGATTTTTTACGTGCTTTAGAATATGGAATGCCGCCAACAGCTGGTATTGGCATTGGTATTGATCGTTTGGTAATGATTATGACCAATAACCCTTCTATACAAGACGTACTATTTTTCCCACAAATGCGGCCTGAAAAAACTGAACAAAACGAAACATTAACAACTGACCACTAGGGCACAACCAATTTGAAGGGGGCAACTATATTAAATTTAAATCATATTGACCGGGTTAGAAAAGGAAATTTGTTAAATATTTATATATTGCGCTTACCTAACTATTGTATCAAATTTAATTTAACTGATAACAGCGTACTTCATTAGAACATGAAAGATATTATTAAGGCCGTAATTGTTGATGATGTTGATAGCATGAGGCTAGTGCTTCGCAAGTTATTAAGCACTTTTGACAAGATTCAAATCATTGGTGAAGCATCTGACTTTGAAGAGGCCCGAAATATTATAAGAGAAGAACGCCCTGACTTGTTGTTTTTGGACATTGATTTAAATGGGTTAACCTCGTTGGATCTTTTAAAGTCAGTTGGTTATCAGCCAATGGTAATCTTCATTACTTCGCATACTGATTTTGCCATAAAAGCATTTGAACTTAACGCGGTGGATTACCTCCTAAAACCAATTAGTTTGGAGCGTTTGTCAAAGGCCATTGAGAAAGTAACCAACAAATGGGAAGACACCGAATTTGACGAATCGTTTAATGCAAAATTCACCCCGGAACATATCATTTTATTGAGTTTTGATAACAAGATGAGTTTTGTTCGGGTTAAGGATATTAACTTTATTGAAGCTTACGGTAATTACACCAAAGTATATTTAAATGATGGAAAGCTAAGTGTAACTTACAATTCTATTAAAAACTGGGAAACCAAATTACCGGAAGATGTGTTTATTCAAATTCATCGCTCAACCATTATTAACTTGCACAATGTAAGTAAAATAGAAAAATGGGCCAATGATACCGGACGCCTTTACATGGAAGGAACCGACAAACCGTTCGAAATTAGCCGAAATTATTTCTTTCAAATTAAGAAGAAATACAAAATGTAAGCTATAACCCGATTACCGGGTAATGTTTACTTACGCACATTGTTAAAGCGGGCCAATATGCCCAGGGGCAATTTAATTCCACTTGTTGCACTTAAGTAAACCTCACCTAACTCCAGGTTTTGCGGAGCAGGAAAATTTGTTTTAATCAGGTTTTCCAAAATAAGCGGACTTAGGCCTAACGAGTACACATTAAACACAAGAAAATGTGTTTCGTCCAACAGGTGGGCAATATCTTGTAAAATCTCGTTGATTGAATCCTCTAACTTCCACCTTTCGCCATTGGCACCAATGCCATAAGCCGGTGGATCTAAAATAATTCCGTTGTATTTTTTGCCCCTTTTCACCTCTCTTTTCACAAATTTTAACGCGTCCTCCACAACCCACCGAATATCCTTAAAACCAGATGACTCCATATTTTCACGGCTCCAACTCACCACTTGTTTAATGGAATCAACATGGGTTACATCGGCCCCGGCAGCCTTGGCCGCTAATGAAGCTCCTCCGGTATATGCAAACAAGTTAAGCACCTTGGCTTGGTCAATTGCCTTGCAACTATTATAAATGAAATCCCAGTTTAGTGCCTGCTCCGGAAAAATACCCACATGTTTAAATGAGGTAAGCGAGAGGTTAAATGTTAACTGCAGGTTATTGTGCGTATAATTAATTTGCCACTTATCAGCCAATGGCTTTGCCTTTTGCCACTCGCCTGAGTGGCTTCCTTTTTGAACAAATCGCACTGCAGTTCTTTTCTTCCATTCGCTCTCCGACCATTGCTTGCTCCAAAGTGCTTGGGGTTCAGGCCGCCTTAACACTATGTTTCCAAACCTTTCCAATTTTTCCAGGTCTCCACAATCCAAAAGTTCGTATTCCTCCCAATAACTTGCTGTAAATAAATCCATACTTAATCTAATTCTGCACAAAAGTACCCGATTAGGTTGATTTTTTTCTTTGTCTCATTTCTAAATTGTATTTTGCAGGGGTAAATTTTGTAAGAAGTACAAAAAGTACTTTATTCACGCAATATTAATTAATTGTATATGGGAATTACGGTAAATGCACTGATTATTGAGGATGACGCTTCGTCTGTCACGTTGTTAAAGGAATTTCTAAGGGATTTCAGCTACGTTCAGATTCTTGGTGAGGCCTCCAATATTAAAGATGCAGAGGCATTAATTAAAACTCACAACAAAGTTGTGGATTTAATTTTTATGGATATTGATTTAAAGGGGGTAAACTCTTTAGACTTAATTAAATATGTAAATCCGAAAACTAAAGTCTTGTTTATTACGGCATTCCCTGATTTTGCGGTAAAAGCTTTTGAATTTAATACCATTGACTACATTGTTAAGCCGATAAGCTTTGATCGTTTGAAAAAGGCGTTGAGCAGGTTAGATATTGTTGATGAACAGCATGCAGAGGAAGAAACTGACCGCTCCTACAAGGCCAACACCAAGTTTGGCATTGACAATATGGTGTTGATGAACATTGACAATGAAATGAAGTTTGTCAAAATTAGGGATATCAATTACATAGAGGCAAAAGGTAATTACACGTATGTGGCTTTAAATGATAACACTTCGTTTACTACTTACGGGTTAATTAAACTTTGGGAAGATAAATTGCCTAGCGATGATTTCTTTAGGGTGCACCGCTCAACTATTGTAAACTTGCATAATGTGCTTAAAATTGAAAGGGGAACTTATGATACCGGTATTCTTTACCTAAAGGGAGTTGACCAGCCTTTTGAGGTGAGCCGCAATTACTTTTCTATTATTAAAAACAAGTTTAAGCTTACTTCAACTTTATAATGAGTACCAAGGAACAGGTTAACAAACAGTTGCTCTCCAGGTTAACACACCATGTGCGCAACCCTTTTAATGGCATTATCGGGTTTACAGATTTGCTGCAAAATCATTTCCATAAGCTTAATGATGATGACAAGCTAAATTATTTACAAATCGTTCATCAGCTTTCTAAAAAAGCGTTGCTAAGAAGCGAAAACTTATCTTGGTGGCTTAAGTTTTACACAGGTAATGTAACCCCGGTTCATCAGAGTTTTGATTTAACGGTGGTTATCCATGAAGAACTGAACTACTTTACCAACGAAACCCAAAAACAACATTTGGATATTGAGATGGAAATTGGCAGTGGGGTAATGGTGAATACGGATAAAATGATGGTTCAGAATATTTTGAAAAATATTATCATGAACATTATTGAGTTTTCGCCCATTGGCGAAAATGTGGATATAACATTAACCAAAACAAGCAAACATGCTGTTTTAACATTTACCAATGTTTATAAGGATAGCCCTTCGGATGAAACACTGGTTTATATTGAAGATTTAAACACAGGAACCGATGTATTGAGAATGCCTGAAAACCCAGGGATTTGGACCATCAATAACCTGTGCAAACAATTGAACATTGACTTTAACATCAGCCTAAATAACAACGCTGCAAAGGTGGTTTTAACATTTAATATTTAATGAGAGTAATTCAATTTAGAGAAGCTTTAAGGGAAGCCTTAAGTGAAGAAATGCGCAGAGACCCTGATATTTTTTTAATGGGTGAAGAAGTTGCGGAATACAATGGGGCGTACAAGGTAAGCCAAGGTATGCTGGATGAGTTTGGTGCCAAAAGGGTAATTGATACCCCGATAGCCGAATTGGGTTTTGCCGGAATTGGTGTTGGTGCTGCTATGAATGGTTTACGTCCGGTAATTGAGTTTATGACGTTTAATTTTAGTTTGGTGGCCATTGACCAGGTGATTAATGCTGCCGCTAAAATTTACCAAATGAGTGGTGGACAGTTTCAAATTCCTATTGTTTTTCGCGGACCTACCGGATCAGCAGGACAATTGGGAGCTCAACACTCACAAGCTTTTGAAAACTGGTATGCCAACTGTCCGGGATTAAAGGTAGTTGTGCCTTCAAACCCATACGATGCCAAAGGCTTGCTTAAAACTGCTATTTTAGATAACGACCCTGTTATTTTTATGGAGAGTGAGCAAATGTATGGTGATAAGGGTGAAGTGCCTGAGGAGGAATATTATATTCCAATTGGAAAAGCTGACACCAAAAGAGCGGGCACTGATGTAACCATTGTAAGTTTTGGTAAAATTATGAAGGTGGCTTTAGCTGCGGCTGAGGAATTGGCTAAAGAAGGCATTGAAGCCGAAGTAATTGATTTACGTTCAGTAAGGCCGATTGATTATGATGCCATTGTTGAATCGGTAAAGAAAACAAACCGTTTGGTTATTGTTGAAGAAGCCTGGCCACTTGCCAGCATTAGCAGCGAAATTACTTATATGGTGCAAAAAAATGCGTTCGATTATTTGGATGCGCCAATAAGGAGAATCACTACCGAAGATACCCCATTGGGCTATGCACCGACTTTTGTACAAGCCTTTTTGCCTAGTGTTGAAAAGGTAGTGAAAGCAGTGAAAGCGGTTACTTATAGATAGTACAATAATAAAAATACCAAAAAGGCGGTTTCAACTAAGTTGAAACCGCCTTTTTTATGGTGCTGGATATACATCTTGTAAATTTAACTTGTAATCTTACTTTTTTTTTGTAACGTTGATAGTATAACCAGCATCTATTAAAATTAACCTAAACCCCAAATTAATCTAAAAACATCCTGTCATTTTTTACAAAGAACTTAACCTTTCTAGGTTTTCAGTTCGCTATACCGTAAACCCTTTTTAAATTTTATACATTAATCTATCTAATTATGGAAACCAAAAAACAAATCCCAAACATCCCAAGCAAAAGCTTCATTTTTTTAGCTTTACTCTTCGTTAACTTCTATTCATTTGCCCAATGTACTTACAACTTGTACTACCCCGTCACCATTCAAGAACGTTACAGTGATGGGTTTAAACTCTCTATACCAGAATACATTCCTTCGGCTCAAGCACCCTCAGGATTTATATTACAATGCTCAAATAACGCTGCGTTCAATCATGGTGGTACTGATGTTGTAGAAGAGGAACCTGTATCTTACTCTGATAGGAATAACATTCCTATTGTTAATAATGCCTTTTTTGGCACAACAAATTTTATTGGCTCTAATACGACATACTATTTCAGATATCGCGTAAATAATAGTGCATGTTCTACTGTATTTGCGCCACCTGTAGGTATAAGCACTCTCAGAACTGGTGAGATTATTAATAACAAGAATGTCAACGGCTTGATGGTTAATGTAAGTAATGTTACTTGTGGTTCTGTAACCCTTGATTGGACTTCTGTATCTCCTACAACTACGGTTGCCATAAAAAACGAATCTGACCAGCAAATATACCCTCCCTATCCTCTTCCTCCTGCTACTTATCAGTACAGCCAAAATAGCTTAACTCTCAGTTTAAATGGACTGTTACCAAACCAAACTTACATCTACGAACTTACCCCGTCTAATGGGAGCGTTGCCTCCACCGGTACTTTTACTACAACAGCAAACATTACTGCACCAACAGCAACCAGCGCAACCAACCTTGCTTGCAATGGATTTCGCGCCAATTGGAACGTGGTGTCGGGAGCCACCGGATATTACCTGGATGTGTCAAAATACTCTAACTTCTCAACCATGCTTACCGATTACAATGACAAATATATTCAATACGGAAATGTGAACTATCATGATGTAACCGGTTTAGACGATCAAAATACCACCTATTATTACAGGGTTAGAAGTGCCAATTATTGCATCTCAGAAAATTCAAATACTATATCGGCAACCACTACTGCTCAGCCTACTGTGACAACCATTTATGCGGGCTATCGCACATGTACTTCCTTTATTGCTTATTGGGATGCTGTAGCTTCTGCATCAGGCTACTACGTTCAAATACTAGAAGCTTTAACAAATGATCAAGTTAAGTATGAATATGTTGGGGGTGGCACTTCTAACTCTTTACCAATTGGAGGCTTAACACAGGGCACAGGTTATAACATAAAGGTATTTGCAACCGGTACTTGTTTCGCACTGGCATCTGCTACAGCCACGGTTAGCACCCTACAACCCGCAGACTGTAACTTTATAAGACCTAATCTTCCGGAAACGAATACAACTCTTCCCAATAAAGGTGGTGTTACCTCTAATTCATCTAATCAACAGGGGCAAGGACTTCCAAACCAATCCACACAAGCAAAAACAACGCTTGCTAAAGAACCTCAATTTAACCTATTCCCTAACCCCTCGAACACCAGTTTTCAGGTTACCACCTCAATTAATGATGCCATCACGTATCAACTATTCGATTTACAAGGCAAATTAGTTAAGCAAGAACTTGTTACTGGCAATGCTACTATTAACATTAGTAACTTGAGCAAAGGAACCTACATCGTAAAAGGAGTTACCAGCAATGGAACTTCTATAGGAAACAGACGGCTAATTGTAAAATGATAAGCAGTCTTTCTTAAGATACTTCTTGCAACAAAAAAAGAGCCCTAAATATTTTAGGGCTCTTTCTATTTATAATCATAACAACCTAATTCAACACCAACTTACGTATGCGCTTAAGCGGCCCACTGCAATAAGTTTGGTGGCAGTTGATGCACTGTGCAATATAAGCAGTGTACATCTCACGTTGCTTTTCTTTACCTGAGGTAACCAAGGCTTTGTGGGCTTCCTGAAACATCCTGGCATTTTCGAAAAACTGTGGTTGTAGTATATCTGGGTCAGTTGGTTCAACCAAATGAAAACGGATAAAGGGAAAATCGGCTGCATTTACTATGGATCCGCTTTCAATTTTATCTTTCATTTTTTGTGCGTTGTCAGCCATCTGCCTCATCATTAAAGCCATTGGCTTATCTTGATTGGGATATTTGGTGGGTTTTGCACAGTCTTCGGCTGTATCTAAATGGTTGGCTTGTGGAGCAACCACTTCAATGCCTGTTTGTGTTTTTTTATCTTCAGCATTATTGGGCGTAGTGTTACTTGCCACAGCAAAAGCCATTAATGCAAAAAGAGCAAGGTGTTGCTTTTTTATCATGGTTTACATTATTGTAAAATAACACCACTCGCTTCAAACACCAATTCCTTTTTTGGGGTGTTGATGGCCGCTATTTCCTCTTTGCTTTTTCCATCGTCTTTAGCATACTCTTGCAAATCAGCAACTGAGGTTTCTTCCACTTTGGCCACACCAAGGATGGTGGCTGTTTTTCCGGTAGCATCTTTAGGTACAAAAAAACCATAATCTTTAAAGGTAACACGCATGGTGCTTCCATCGGCTGCGGTTAGTTCCATCCAGCAGCCTTTCTTTTGGCACACTGCACCAACCGGGGCTGTAACTTTAACGGTCATTTCCTTCTTATCGCCCATTTGGGTTTTCATTTCTTCAATGCTAATGGCACTGTCTGGTGTAATTTCATCTCCAAAGTTACCGGTAGTGGCTTGTGTGTCGGCTTGGATTGTTGTTGAATCTGATTGGGCTGGTTGGTTATTGCTGTTGCCACAGGCAAAAGCTAACCCGATAAACGTTACATAAAGTAGTTTTTTCATATTGATTTTAGTGTATTGGTAAATAATGTAATGAATTTATGTTAAATTTTTCAGTTGGCAAAAGTACAATTTATTTCGTTTAATGATTTGATGAGTAAGAATAAATTGTATATTTGCGCCCATGGTATTGTGGCCGAGAGGCTAGGCTCAGCTCTGCAAAAGCTGCTACAGCGGTTCGAATCCGCTCAATACCTCAAAAAAGCCCTGTAAATCAGGGCTTTTTTTATTTTCTGCCATTGGCTTAACTAAGCCTAACATATGCCGCACCATAAAACTTGGTTTTGCAGCTAAACTAACAAAGCCCGCTTGTTTGTAAACAAGCGGGCTTTGTTGGTTATTCTGTTATCAACCCTTTTTACCGGGTTTGTTCAATTACTATTTTAAACATGTAAAGCCCTGTTGGCTGTGGCAGCTAAGCAGGCTTCTTTCATGGCTTCTGTATAAGTTGGGTGTGCATGGCTCATGCGGCTCACATCTTCGGCACTAGCCCTAAACTCCATGGCTACCACCGCTTCGGCTATTAAATCAGCCACGCGCGGACCTATCATGTGTACGCCTAAAATTTCATCGGTTTCTGCATCAGCTAGCACTTTAACCAACCCATCAATATCCATGCTTGCCCTAGCACGCCCTAAGGCCCGCATTGGGAATGAACCCATTTTATATTTTTTGCCTGCCTTTTTTAACTCTTCTTCCGTTTGCCCAACACCAGCTACTTCCGGCCAGGTATACACCACACCGGGAATAAGGTTATAGTTGATGTGCGGTTTTTGCCCGGCTATTGTTTCTGCTACAAAAACACCTTCTTCCTCGGCCTTATGCGCCAACATCGCACCTTTCACCACATCTCCAATGGCATAAATACCTTTGATGGATGTTTCCAAGTGGCCATCAGTTTCTATCCGCCCGCGTTCATCCGTTTTAAGCCCAATGTTTTTTAAACCTAAACCTTCTGTATATGCTTTTCTTCCTACACTTACCAAACAATAATCTCCCTTAAACTCCACCAACTCTCCTTTTTCATTTTCAGCACTTATAGTTACTTCATTGTGCTGTGTTGTAGCTGTTTTTACTTTATGGTTAAAATAAAAATCAAAGCCTTGCTTGCGCAGTACGCGTTGCAATTCTTTTCCTAACGCCCCATCCATAGTTGGGATAATGCTTGCGGTGTACTCTATCACGCTTACTTTAGCGCCTAGCCTGGCATAAACTGAACCTAGCTCTAAACCGATTACACCTCCGCCAATTATAACCAAGTGCTTAGGAACTTCTGTCATGTTTAAGGCTTCGGTACTGGTAATGATTCGTTGTTTATCAATAACAATACCCGGCAAGGTTGATGGCTTTGATCCGGTGGCAATAATTACCTTATCGGTTTCAATTTCTGTTTGCTTTTCGCCTTGTATGGTGATGGTATTTTTGGTTTTAAAAGAGCCTAAACCATGGTAAACATCTATTTTATTTTTTTTCATTAAAAAATCTATCCCGTCACAAGTTTGCTTCACTACCCCATTTTTACGCTCAATCATTTGTTTTAAATTCACCTGCACCTCGCCAATAATATCAACACCATGGGTGGCAAAAGTATGGGTGGCATTGTGAAAATGTTCAGATGAATCTAACAAGGCTTTTGAAGGAATACACCCAACATTGAGGCAGGTACCTCCAAGTGTATTGTATTTTTCAATAATAGCTGTTTTAAAACCCAGTTGTGCACAACGAATTGCAGCCACGTAGCCGCCAGGCCCTGAGCCAATTACCGTAACATCATATTTTGCCATATCTGATTTGTTATTTGCTTAAGCTAACATTGGCTTAAGCGGTGGCAAATATAAACAAGTTGCTAAAGTTTTACCCATTGGGGAATATTGATATTACTCAGCTACGGCAAAGGCAGTGTTGGCCAATTCATATTGCATCAGCATGAGGGCATACCTTTAAATTTAACAATCAACAACTTACAATTGCTACTGCTCGGTATTTAAAATGTAAAGTTGGGGCTGATTAATATTAAAGTAACCCAGTCCTCCCATTACATTTGTAGGAAAATTTAATGCCTCACCCCTAAGTTGATTAATGAGTTTTCCATAACGTTTTTGCACAGTAAGAAAATCGTAATACCCTTGGCTAATTTCTGTGATGGCAACAGCTATGGTATCAAAATCACTTGGAGGTAACTTTTTAGTTACTGACAATTTATTGCCGACAAAATCAGCATCAGTAAATAGGTCGAAGTCCAGCTTTTGTTCTGTTAGTTTCTTGGCAATAAATTTAGGGTC
>RDYC01000308.1 GCA_004293295.1 Bacteroidota bacterium | reverse complement strand
TGCCGCTTCCGCGGCTTCAAAAAGGAGTGCTAACGTGAGCGTAGTAAATTGCAACATACAAAATGTTCAAAATGGTGTTTATGCCCGCGGTGTGGCAGGTGCTATTGGTACCCAAGATTTAGGGCTTAGGGTAATCAATAACGTGATAGGTGGTGCCCCAGGATCTTTTATAGGTGGAGCAGCCAGCAATGGAGGTATTCATTTGATTAACCAAGCAAATGTGCTTATTGAAAACAATACCATAACAGAAAACTTTACTACGTCTGGAATTGGAGCATATGCAGGTATTTTGTTGTCGAACCACTCGACACCCAATGCTATTGATAGCAATATTACCATCAATGCAAATAAAATTATGGGAATACGTGCCGGACAAGCAGGTGGAAGTGCAGTGGGAATTCGAATTAATTTAGGCTCACATACACAAGATGCCAGGATATTAATAACCAATAACGTCATTTCACGTATTCGTTCTGTTAATTTGCCGGCAGGTATTATGTTAGAAAGTAATACAGCGAATGCCGGAGTAGATATTTATAACAATAGCATCAGTTTAACCAGCGATACGTTAACGGGTGCCACTTCGTCTGCATGTATCTCCATTGCAGGAACCGTAACCGGAGGGGTTCAGTTATTAAATAATATTTTATCAAACAGACAAGGTAAAGCCAGTAACTCGTCTTCACAATATTTTGTTTATGGGATATCAATGCTTGGAAACACCAACCCTTTTGAGCGTATTGATAATAACCTTTATGATGTTTCAACCAATTTTGGTTGGGCATACACTGCAAACAGGCCCGCTGTAGCTTATGCATCATTAGGTGAATGGCGTACTTTTTTACCAGCAGTTACAGGAGCAGAGCAAAATGGAACTACCGTATTTCCGGCATTTAGTAATGATTTGGATTTAAGCACTTCAAACGGGGCCTCAACAACTTATGGAGACCGAGGACGTCCATTGCTTGCAACAGACATTAACGGGAATGCACGCTCTACCTCTTCTAATTCTATTGGTGCCTATGAGTTTACTCAAAATGCTACAAACGTTAATGCACCTCTACAAGGTGGAGCAACTTATTTTATTAACGGGGTTAATAACTTCCCTAAATCAAGTAATCCTACGGTTGGTTCATTTAACCAATTGGCAGACTTTGTAAATTACCTCAACTCTTATGGAGTAGAAGGAGGATCTGTTAGTAACAGCAATATTAATGTAGTTATTTCAGCAGGATATGCCAATGATACGATGCCTATTCCTGCTGTTATTCCTTACAATGGAATGGCTGAAACAAGAAGAATAATATTAGGCACTGCAACAGGGGTTAGCGCGAATATTACGTTAACCAGTGCTATGGGAACGGCCATGTCTAATAATTATGCATTAATTCGTCTTAATGGAGTTTCTGCGTTTAGAATAAATGGTGCAGGTACTAACAACGGAAGAAACATCACCTTCAGTTTACCAATATCGGCCAATAATACCTTTGCAAGTTTGGTAATGCTTACTCCAACTGCCATTAATAAAATTGAAAATGTTCATATACAAAATTGTAACCTGATCGGAAGGATAGACACTGCCGCTAATTCACCTACTAATACCACCTTTGCCGGTATTTATTTGGGCAACCCTAACAACTTGTCGGCACCAGCTTTAAGCGGCTCTAATATTGAAAATATTATACAGCAAAATTATATTGCTTCAGTACGTAATGGTATAAGTTGGAGATCTTCAACGCTTATTACTGACCAACGAAATAAAATTAACTTCAATCGTATTGGTGGAACCACACTTGACCAATACATTGGTGGTGGTGCTGCTAACCTTTCCGGTATGCTTTTTACAGGAATTGAAGATACTGAAATTGATAGCAATATCATTTCAAACAATAAAAGAACTGGATTTGGTGGATTTGTGGGACTAAATTTAGACGGAACAACTGGAATTAATCCGTTAAATGTAAGAATAACCAGAAATACCATTTATAACTTGGGTTCAACAGTTTCAAATGCAATAGGAATGCGCATTGCATTAACTGCCCCAACAAGAAACATTACCATTTCTAACAATTTTATTGCAAAAATTTATGGGCCTTCAGTAAATAACTTAAATACAGCTCCTTACACTGGTGTAGCAGGTATTGTTATTGAAAGACAAACCGCTGCATTAGGTGTACTAGCCTTAGCGGTTTCATTGGTAAATAATACTGTACACCTGTCGCAAACAAACATAGATGTAACCGCTGGGGCTTTAACTTCTGCCATACATTATGGCAACAATGTTGGGGGGGTGTATTCTAGAAATAACATTTTTTCAAATACCAACGGAAGAAACATAGCAGGAGCAAGGGCAAATACTTATGCAATGACTTTTGGCAATAGCGCACAGGTGTTTACCGATAATAACGCAAACGTATATTTTGCGGGAGGTTTAAACAGCAATAACTTGGTTGGTATTGTTGGGTCAACACCTAGTGTGTTGTTACATTCAATGCAAGAATTACGTGCTCAAAACACCGTTCCACAGCAACTTGACGGAATTTCGTTCTTTGGCCAAGTGCCGTTTTTAACCGACTCTACTACGGCATTTGACAATTGGTTTATCGGACATATTGCCGATGCTTGTTTTAGAGATGTTATTGCAGTTAATGATATACGCGGATTACCTAGGAACTTTACCACTTCTGTTGGGGCACTTGAGGTGCCAAAAGTATTTGGTCCATTAACAGGTGGTGCAATTTATCAAGTAAATGGTGTAATGTCTCCTCCAACTGTGGGAAGTCCTTTTGCGGGATCTTTCAATACCGTTAATAATCTATTCAAATATATCAATGCTAATGGAGTAGATGATGCCAATCCTCCTGCACTTCCTATTACCATAGAAATAACAGGTGGTTATACCGGAGAAGGAGATACTTTGATTACTCCATTGTTGGAATATCCTAAAATGGGGCCTAACCGTTTAATTACAATTAGGCCGGCAGCAGGAGCAAACCCTGTTATTTCTTCAACTGCTGCTTCTAACCGCAGTGCATACGGGCCTAATGATGCCGTAATTACCTTAAAAGGAGTGCAATGGCTTACCATTGATGGGTCTTCAGATGGAGGTGTAACTAGAAGCCTAACCATAAAAATGCCTACGTTAACAGCTGCCAATGCTGCTAGGGTAAATAACTCTTTAACTCGTGTGGTTGAATTGGTATCTTGGATAAGACCGGTTTTAGGCGTAAATATTCGCAATTGCAACATCCTTGGTGCATCAACCGATAGTAGTAATGCAAACTTTGCAGGAATTTATTTAGGTGGAGTTAATTACATTTCAACCGGTACAACTTGGACCAATCCATTCCCTAATGCAAATACTACCAATCCAGTTCCGGTTAGTCCTTTGCGTTCAGGAAATAATAATAATGCATTTGATAATAACTTTATCGGAGGAGTAAGATATGGTGTTTACTTAAGGGGTGATAACACAACCTCAGTGAACTCTTTTGATGCCAATAACAGGGTGTCAAGAAATATCATTGGTGGCAATACATTTAGAAGTTCGGGAAATCCAACCAACTACTTTGGAGGTATAGACAGAGCTGCAGGTATCACGGCCATTTCACAATCTAATTTGTTAATTGACAGTAACGTAATAAGCAACAATATTGGCGAAGGTATTAATGCTACAAGTGGTATTGAGCTGATTTCATTCACCGGTTCAAACAACATCAACAGAAATGTTACTATTTCGAGAAACATCATTAGCAGAATAGTTGCCACAAACAGGGCTCCTGCAATAGTAAGTGCCGCATATGGTATACAACTGAATATGACTTGGAATAATGGTGCTACAATTAATGTAGTTAATAATATGATTTCAGGCATAAGGGCTCCTGGTTCAGCAAATACAACGGGTGCAAATTTCGCGCTACATCCTTACGGAATATTTGCTGATGGTGCAGTAAATCCTGCAAATACTAACATTGGATTAACTTTTTACCACAACTCAATCAACCTTGGCTCAACCCATCAATTAACTTTGGCGGGCAGTACATCGGCATGTTTGGCATTAGGTGCTTCATTAAGAGCCGAAATTATAAATAACATTTTCCAAAACAGAACGGCTAGAACCGGAACAGGTAATATTTATGCAGTATTGAGTGCAGCTACTACAAATCCATTTACGCTAAGTAACTACAATAATTATTTTGCCAGTGGTGTAAATTCTGCTTCGCATGCAGTAGCTATTAACGGTAGCACTGCCGCTCCAACAAACTATTCAACGGTAGCATCTTGGGCTGCATTTACTCAGCAAGATACCATGTCAATTGGTTATGCAACTCCGTTTACCAATGATACCAATTTGTTTATTCCTGCTACAACCGCCTCTACCATATTCCGCGCAGGAACAAGGTTACCTTCTGTGCCAACAGATATCTTATTTTCATCGCGTCCATCATTAGCTAACGGATTTGCAACTATGGGTGCGCATGAGTACGTTGGTAGCTATGCTGATAGTGTTGCTCCACTAATTTACGATTATACTCCAATCCCTGATTTCTGTTTTGCAGGTCCGATTGAAATCCGCTCAACCGTTTATGATGCAAATGCAGTTACGATTGATACCATGTTTTATAGCATAAATGGTGGGGCTGAATCATTTGCGTTGCCAAGTGCCACTGATAGATTTAGCAGGATATACTACATTAATGATGCAGATGCTCAGTTGCCAAATGCTTATATCCGGTATAGGTTCACCACAGTTGATGGGGCAGGTAGAGTAGGGGCATTTTTAAATTCAGACTTAAATTCAGGTTTTGGTTACACTGCAACTACAATCTCTCTTCCATTAACACAAGGTTTTGATTTGCCAAACAGGGCTGGTTGGAAAGTACAGCAAATAGCTGGAACCGGAGGTTGGAACCTTACTTCACATGGCTCGGGTTCTAATCCTGCACTTGCACCAGCAACGGGTGTAAGGGCTGCAATTTTGGCTGCCCCTAATGGTGCTGCATCAAGGTTAGTTTCACCTTGTATTGACTTAGCAGGAATCAGACGCCCTACCTTAAGGATGTTTGTGTCACAAAACTCAGAAAATCCAACCTTAGAAGATTCTATTTTGGTTAAAGTGGCTGGAGGGTTTTTCAATTCACCAACTTCATGGGTTAGTCCTCAACAAGCATATACCATTCGTAGGGCCAACGCATCATTCGCTGTACCAGGGTACAGGGTTTATGATGTGTGTTTGCAAGACTATGAAGGATTTACCGGTGTAAGAGTAGGTA
Source organism: Bacteroidota bacterium (assembly GCA_004293295.1). Classification (GTDB taxonomy): domain Bacteria; phylum Bacteroidota; class Bacteroidia; order UKL13-3; family UKL13-3; genus UBA6183. The sequence continues at coordinate 1,795 of RDYC01000308.1, read as the reverse complement.
TTGAAGGTTATTCAAGAGGAGGCGGAAATATTGTGCTAGACAGTGTGGTGTTGTTTGACAACTTCTTTAACATACCAGTTACTCCTAAAAACATTATTAATTGTTACAACAAGAATGTTTCTGTAAATCTGGCTAATGCAGACAGCAAATACGAATACAGTATGTATGATATGATTACTGCAAGGTTTATTGGACAACCGATAGTTGGTAATGATGGGAATTTAGTGGTATCTGGATTCTTAAATACAGCTGACTCTGCATACGTCCGTATTTTTGCCAGAAATTTAACTTCAAACTGTGCCAATTTAATGGATGACACCGTTATTGTGCAGTTTAGAACATTTAAAAATGGACCTTTTGTGAAGCAAGGTGGCCAATTTAATGGGGTTTATAATGCAGGTACTTTATTTAATCCTGATGCGGTAAAAACCGGAAGTACTGCTGATTATGAAATAGTACCTCCAAGTGGCACCACCAACGCGGGTTACGGAACTGCTTGGACAATATCAAGTGTTGTTCTAAACAGAATTTTACCATCAACACCTGCAACAAGCTCGGCTTGGACTATTATTCCGGCAACACCAGGCTCACCTGCCTTGGTTCGCGTTTCTGGTACACCTACGGATTCAAACACTTTATTGATGTTGAATATTACACTAAGAATTTTACCTCAGGATTGCGATTCTACAGTAATTAGGTATTTACGAGTAGGTACTGCTCCATCAGTGAGTTACTTCATTCCAAAAGATACCTTCTGTCAGGGTCAGAGTATTCAGTTCTTAAATACAACTGAAAACAGTGCTGCTTCATTCCCTGTAACAGCAACTTGGGATTTTGGTGACGGAACCACTTCATTTGGCAATAGCCCAACTAAATCATACAGTGTTCCTGGTAACTATTCGGTTAAGCTTATATCAAGAAACAACTACACTTTATCTGATTCAATTGTAAGGAACATTACTATTCTTCCTTCACCTGATGCTGCATTTACTCATACCATTTCATGTTCGGGTGTTGCTACCAGTTTCATCAATGGAGGTTCAGTGGGTACAGGTATTACTTACGCTTGGAATTTTGGTAACCAAACAAGTGTATTAAAAGATCCTACTGTGGTTTTACCTGGTAGTGATACTTTGGTATCTGTGAGACTTATTGTTAGAAATAGCGCTGGTTGTACAGATACTGCAACTGAGGCAATCACTGTTTTTGCTCAACCTAAGGCTATTTTTACCGCTGCTAATGTTTGCGCTGGAGCAGCTGTACAATTTAATAATACCTCAACGATAGCTCCTGGCAAAAATGGAGGAATCAATACTTACGGAAGTGAGTGGCAATTTGGTAACGGTGACATCGGATTCTCTAATTCTCCTTCATACAACTATCCACAAGGTGGCTCATACCGCGCTTTGTTGAAGGTGATTTCAAATTTTGGATGTACAGACACGGTTTCTAAGGTAATTAGCGTATTTAATAAACCAGTTGCTTCTTTCACTGTTGATAATACTTGTAGGGGTAAGAACTTAGCCTTAAACAATACTTCAACTTTTGCAAACGGATTGAGTAATGTTCGTTTTACCTGGAATTTTGGTGATAATTCTCAGCCTTCTAATTTGGTTAGCCCTAGCAAGTCATATGGTGCAATTGGTGATTATAGTTTGAAGCTTGTTGCTCTTGACACGATAAACGGTTGTTCAGATTCAATGATTAATAACATTACTGTTAAACCGAGTGCAAAAGCAGAATTTACGGCAGGAAATGGTTGTGCCAATACTGATATTCAATTTACAAATCTTTC
>RDYC01000307.1 GCA_004293295.1 Bacteroidota bacterium | reverse complement strand
TGTATGCAGGGTCGCACATTAAAAAGATAGTTTCAATATCAGGGTTAACCAACTTGTTCATTTGAGCAATGTTTTTTTCATAATCAAAATCACTCATGTTACGTAAGCCACGTAAAATATAACTGGCATGTATTTCTGCACAAAAATTTATTGTGAGTCCTTCGTAAGCGCTTACCTTAACTGTTGGGGAATTTTTATAGATTTCTTTAATCCAATCAACTCTTTGTGTTAATGAGAATAAAGTGCTTTTGGAACTGTTATGGCCAATGCCTATCACGATCTCGTCAAATAAAAACATGGCCCGTTCCACTAGGTTAATATGTCCAATGGTAATGGGGTCAAAAGTTCCTGGAAAAAGTGCAATCCGTTTCATTGTGGTAAATATAAGCGTAATTATGAAAATTACAGCCTTTTTAATACGGCCCTTTGGTAGGTAACCTGAGGCATTGATTTAACCTTTGGTATTTTATCCTTACCTCCGCTTCGTGTGGCTTGTTCCTCGCTGCTGCTGCTTAACTCAAAAATAATTTCGTTTCCAACAAGTGTGTGGCTATCATAAATTAAGTAACCTTCAACATCAAAACAACTGAGTATCTTATTGCCAAAAAAACGCAGATCAATTAAAATCCCATTCTTTTCATCTAGCACATACTTTCCCTTAGAGGCATCTTTTATCAGCACTTCATAATCTCTAACATCATTTTTATTATAAGTAGTTTTCCAAGTCCAAATGGTAGAGTCAGCCGTGGGGCCTATTTCAAGCACCATTGAAACGGTTTGGGCTACACCTCCATCAGGTTTGTATATAACCAGTTCGCCTGAGTACTTGCCTGCCCATGATTTGATGTGGTGTTGTGCATGAACAGATAAGAATGAAATGATACCAATTAACAAAAAACAAAAGTGTTTATTCATAAGTATTGCTGTTAAAAAAGCTGAAACACGACTGGCCATAATCTCTTTTATACAGAAAATTTGGTTCTTCACTTAAATCTAGCATGGTTTCATGTTCTACCACCAATCGGCCATCAGGAAATAATAAATCCCGGTTGCTTACCAATCTCGGAATTTGGTAAATGTCACGGTGAGCATAAGGGGCGTCAGCAAAAATTACGTGGTATTTGTTTGGCGTGTTTTTTAAATAAGCAAAGGCATCTCTTTTTATGACATCAAGTGTTGCTAATTGATGTTTCTGCTTCATGCTTTTAATAAAATCTATGCATTTGTGGTTTAAGTCAACAGCCACCGTTTTTTTTGCTCCCCTTGAAATAAATTCATAACTAATATTTCCGGTTCCGCTGAACAAATCTAAAACTTCCAGTTGTGTAAAATTAAGCTGATTCTCTAGGATATTAAATAAACTTTCTTTTGCCCTGTCAGTTGTTGGACGAACCGGCAAACCCTTTGGAGGCGTAATCAATATGCCTTTTAAATATCCACTAATTATTCGCACAATAAGCTATGTATCGGAAGGTAATGCTGTTGTTCTTGAAACTCACGGAAAGATGCGGGATAGGTTATCGTATCCATTCGGCTAATTGGAATCACTTCCGGAATATATTTTTTTAACAGGCCAATGGTAGATGAAGTAACCGAAACATTTCCAAGTAAATACAACCCACATTTGTCAGGCGAAAGTTTAAGCAATTCAGCTACTGACAAAACAAAATAGGTAATGTCGGTATCTGCCTGTGTAGTAAACGTGTTTAAATAGGCAATTTCATTGTTTTGATAATAGAGCATTGTAATAAAACGCTCTTCGATATCAACAATCAAACGTTGCTTTAAATCATGCTGGTTAAACTGTTCTGCTATTTTTAAAAGCACCAATGCCTGTGGAGCAATTAAGGATGGATTAAACAATTGCTTTATGTATTGAAGCAAGTTTACCGGCAATGCAAACACACATAAGGCATGGTGTTTGGTAATGTTTACGGCAAGTGTTTCATAGTTAGAAGGAAGTTTATGAATCAAACTCAAATAGCCTTCAACTTGCGAGGCATCAAATAGTGCTTCAGGAACAAGGGTAAAGAGCTCATGTTGTATAAATACCCTTACCTGCTTGTAATGTTGCGAATCCCAACCCAATAAATCAGTACAATGTTGAAGCACGTTGAGCTCCGCATGCAACAAGTTTTCTTTAGCAGCAACGTATTTGTATGCGAGTACACGAGAATTTAAGCTGATGGTGAATGCCAATCGGTAAGCACTGATCGTAACATCCAATTGATACTGTTCAGTATCAGATAGATTAAGTTCACTATCAGTATAACTAAAAATCTGTAGGTTCTCCGTTTGGCTTTGCATAACCGCTTATGTACTTTCGCAGGCGGTAAAAGTAATTAAAAATACCCAAAACATGAAGTTCAAAGCCGCAGAAGCCGATTTTATTGAAATGGTTAAAGAGAAGATTGGCGGAAATCATTTTTCTCAGTACATAGGAATTGACATACATCGCATAGCTGAAGGAGAAATTGAAGCTACCATAAACTTATTAGATAACCATAGGCAACAAATGGGCTTTATGCATGGTGGTGTTACGGCAACTCTAGCCGATGTAGTTAGTGGTTTTGCTGCGTATACACTCGTGAAAAGGGGGCAAGGAGTTGTAACAGCCGATTTAAGAGTCAGCTACTTAAATCCAGGAGTGGGCGATAAGGTATATGCCAAGGGTTACGTGATTAAAGCCGGCTCAAGAATGCATTTTTGTGAAGCAGAAATTTGGATATTTGATGGGCATGGAAACCGCATTGATATAGCCAAAAGCAGCAGTACCATGGTTGTTATTTAGCCTTTTTTACGTTTTTAGGCAGCCCTTTCCAAGGTAATTTCCCGATTCTGTACATATACCGTTGCACCACATCGGCCTTTTTTCTAATATAGGCATTTGGTTTGTTTGCTACAAATTTTCGTGGATTAGGCAAGCAGGCTGCAATAAGAGCGCATTCTTTTTTGCTTAATGTGGCAGCAGTTTTGTTAAAGTAATGTTGGGCAGCGGCTTCAACCCCATAAACCCCATCGCCCATTTCAATAATATTGATATACACCTCAAGGATTCGTTTTTTTGTCCAAAGTAATTCCAAACAAACGGTGATACCCATTTCAGGCAATTTTCTGAGCCAACTTCTTTTGGGTGTAAAAAAGAGATTTTTTGCAGTTTGTTGTGTAATCGTGCTTGCCCCCCGCATTTTTTTACCACTTTTAATGCCCCTTTTTACCACCTTGTATATCTGTTCAAAATCAAATCCATAATGGTGCGGAAATTGGATATCCTCGCTGGTTAACACCGCATAACTAAATTTGTCAGTTACATAATCTATGCTTTTCCACGACTTTTTTAATGTTATTGGTTTATCGTTGGAAATTTGCTCAAACACCCGTTGAATATGCAAAGGGGTTACAGGCACCGGAACCACACGGTACAAAATAATTAATAACATGGCGAATTGAAAACCAACCACGAGTAATTGCATCAAAAGGCGCAACAACAGCTTAAATTTTTTTACCAGATTATTTCCTCCGGCTTTTTTAACCATACTGCAATGATAATTCTATCATGGCAATAAATAAACCATATCATCACCTAATAGGCATTTTAATAAAAATAATATTGAATATTGGCCAATGAATACCGATTATTGAAACACATAAAAAAGCATATGAAATACAGAAAACTTGGAAATAGCGGCTTGCAAATCTCAGAGATTAGTTTTGGTACTTGGCTAACAGTTGGCTATGCAGTACAAAAAAATGTAGCTTTCGATTGCATGAAAAAAGCCCTTGAATTGGGCGTTAATTTTATTGATACCGCTGATATATATAACACGGGTGAAAGTGAAATGGCTGTTGGCGAATTTTTGAAAACAATTAATCGTGAAGAAGTAATTGTTGGTACAAAAGCATTCGGCCCAATGAGTCAACATTGGATGACTCAGGGGTTATCATTACGCCATTTAAGGAATGCTTGTGAGGCAAGTTTACAACGCCTTAAAACAGACTATATTGACTTGTACCAATGCCATAGGTATGATGTAGACACTCCGTTAGAAGAAACTTGTTATGCCATGCATAATTTAATAGAGCGTGGATATATTTTACATTGGGGGGTAAGTCAGTGGACAGCGGTTCAAATCACTAATGCAGTGCGTATTTGTGAAAAGAATAACTGGCGTAAGCCGATATCCAACCAACCCATATACAATATGTTAAATCGTGGGCTGGAGTATGATGTGATGGATGTGTGTGCAACCGAAGGTCTGGGAATAGTGGTGTATTCGCCTTTGTCGCAAGGCTTATTAACCGGGAAATATACCAAAGGCAACATACCTGACGACAGCCGTGCCGCCCATGCTTTAATGAATGCTTATTTCCCTACCAAAAGAATGACAGATGATTTTTTTGATAAAATAGAATTGCTTAAACAAAAGGCAACTTCATGGGGGATGACCATGAGTAATCTGGCACTGTTGTGGATTTTAAACAGAACGCCTATCACATCAACCATTATTGGTGCCAGTAGAATAGAACAAGTAGAAGAAAATGTGGCTTCCTTAAAACATTCCTTAACCACGGCACAAGTTGAAGAAATAGATAGCATATTGGATAATGCACCTGTTGATCAATACACCGGAGCACGTATTGGGCATGGCATTATAAAACGTGGTTACTAAACATGTTTGACTGGCAACAATTTTGGGATAAACAGGCAAAACATAAGGAAGAATTACGCCAAGTAGCCCGCACATTAAACAACCAGTTAATCACCGAGCAACAATTGGCAGAACATGTTCAATTTATGGTTGACTGTTTAGGCCTGAATGGAAAGCAACTGCTATTGGATGTGTGTTGCGGAAATGGAACGTTTACCCGCTTATTGGCTGCACATGCTAAAAAAACAATTGGATTAGATTTCTCAGAAAAGTTAATTGAACACGCCAGGCTAAAATCCAGCGATTTGTTATTTGAGCAGGCAAATGCCATGAAACTTTTTGAGTGGCCGCACTATGAATCCTACTTTAAGCGAGTAGACGCAGTTACTATTTGCTTTTCATTCCAATATTTTGATACTGTTGAAAAAGGATTTATGGTAATTAGCCAACTGATTCCATTATTAAAACATGGTGGGCATATTTTGCTTACAGATGTGCCGGATAGAAGTAAGTTTTTTAACTATTACAATACCATTCCTCATGTGATTTCTTTAATTAAGCAAATGGCTACAGGGCATAATTTAATGGGTAAGTTTTGGGCTGAGGATGAGTTGGATTTTATTTGTAATGAAAATGGATTGAGCGGAAGAAAAATTTCACAACCCCCTCATTTCCCCTATGCACATTATCGCATGGATTATTTAATTACCAAGCCATGAGCGATTTTGTATTTAAACATTTCACCATTCGGCAACAACTCAATGCCATGAAAATTGGCACTGATAGTGTGTTGTTAGGTTGTTTGCTTAAAACAAATAATGCAAGCCATATACTTGATATAGGAACAGGAACAGGGTTGTTGGCACTGATGTTGGCGCAACGAACAGAGGCTATTATTGATGCCGTAGAGATTGATGAACAAGCGGCAACTGAGGCCGGGTTTAATTTTAAGCAAAGTAAGTGGGCCAACCGCATCACCTTACACCACTCAAGTATTCAGCAATTTTGTGAGGGAAACACGGCACAGTTTGATTTAATTGTTGCCAATCCACCCTATTACCCATTTGCCAAACATGCCGCTATTCATCAAGCCAATAGAAGCGTTGCCCGTCAAACCAATTCATTGTCATTTGATGAGTTGATTCAATGCCTATTAAAATTGCTCAGTCCTCAAGGCTCTTGTTGGCTGATATTGCCAATTGAGGAAGGCACCCATTTTATTGAATTGGCAAATAACAATGGATTGCATTTGCAACATTGTATCTATATTAAGCCTAAACATCATAAAGCAAGTAATAGGATGGTTTTACAATTAGGTAGAATTTGCAACGTATTTGCAGAACAAACGTTTGTTGTTTACGAAGATGACGGAACGCCTACCGCAAGCTACAAAAACATAGCAGCTGATTTTTATATAGGTAAACAGTTTGCCATTGCTGGTAAAGAATCAATTCATTAGATCCAGCGTTCTTTCGCAATTACAAAAATGTAGTTGAGTGTTTCCTTTTCACCGTGATATGCTTTCACCATTTGCGATATTTTTTCAGCACCAAGTTTTTTCATCGCTTTTTGAGAGCGAATATTGTTCGCCCCAACATGAAAATACACTTGATTCACAAATTGAAATGTATAATCAAGCATTAGCTTTTTTACCGCCTTATTGTACGTCCCACCCCAGTGGCTTCTCTTCAAAAAAGTATACCCGATAATTACAGTGCTATTGTTTGCATCATAATCATAAAAACGACTGCTACCTATCACTTCATTTGTTTGAGCATCAATTATCAAAAAAGCCCCTTTTGATTCAATTGCTCCTGAGAAGTAAATACTAAAAACGTCTCTTTGATAACGATTCGGGTTAGGGTGTAGTTCCCAAATTAAGGGGTCAGATGCCGCCTTGTACAATACTTCAAAATCAGTTTCTTTAAGAGGAGCTAACCTAACTAAATGGTTTTCTAAATACGGTTGAAGATCCATGGATAACTAAATAAGGCGACAAAATTAATTTAAAAAAATCAGAAACAGGCATAAAAAAGCCCCTTGATTAATCAAGAGGCTCTGTGTTGCACACGAATATGCTGATTAGTTGTTTACTCTTACTTGAACGGCATTTAAGCCTTTTTTACCTTGTTGAACTTCAAACTCAACTGAGTCATTCTCGCGAATTTCGTCAACTAGGCCTGACACGTGTACGAAAAACTCCTCACCCGATGCTGTGTCTTTAATAAACCCAAATCCTTTTGTCTCGTTAAAGAACTTAACTGTTCCTTTTTTCATGTTGTATTGTAATAATGTTGTGAATAAATAAGATACAAACGTAGGCAATAGTTAGGTGGTAACCTAAGGTTATTTTTATCAGTGGGTTATATAATTTAAAATAGTGCCCCAAAGCACTGTAAACACTGAAAAGTGTGATGGCAAATAAAATA
>RDYC01000389.1 GCA_004293295.1 Bacteroidota bacterium | reverse complement strand
CTCGCATGACAACTGACAACGCTGCTTTGGTAGAGTCTTTTGCAGAGTTTGCAAGAGACAAAAAAATAGACCGTCCCACCATGATTCGCATCTTGGAAGATGTGTTTAGGACGCTCATTAGAAAAAAATACAATACAGATGATAACTTTGAGGTTATTATCAACTTTGAAAGAGGCCGTAGCGATTTAGAAATTTGGCGTTCACGTGTGATTGTGGCCAATAATGCCGAAAACTTTGACCCACAAACCCAAATTATGCTTTCTGAAGCACTCAAAGTGTCTGATGACTTTGAAGAGGGAGAAGAGTTTAATGAGCAAATTGCTATTGACGATTTTGGACGCAGATTGGTTCAAACTGCCCGCCAAACTCTCATACAGCGTGTAAGAGACCTCGAAAAAGATTTGATGTATCAAAAATACAAGGATTTGGTTGGCGAAATTATTACAGGCGAAGCATATCAAATCCTCAAACGTGAAATTGTGGTGCTAGACAGCGAACGGAAAGAACTTTTCTTGCCAAAAGCAGAGCAAATCTTTAAAGACCGCTTTAAAAAGGGCGATCCTGTGCGTGCTGTTGTGAGCCGTGTAGACATGAATTCAGGTACGCCGCGCATTATACTTTCGCGCACCGCGCCCACTTTCTTGGAAAAACTCTTTGAGAATGAGATTCCTGAAGTGTATGACGGTCTCATTGCTGTGCGCCGCGTGGTACGAGAGCCAGGTGAACGCGCCAAAGTGGCAGTAGAGTCGTTTGACGACAGAATAGATCCTGTAGGAGCTTGTGTAGGTATGAAAGGTTCCCGTATTCATGGAATTGTTCGTGAATTAGGCAACGAAAACATTGATGTTATTAATTATACAACCAATGCTCAATTGTATATTACAAGAGCTTTAAGTCCTGCAAAAGTTTCTACAGTTAAAATTAATGAAGAGGCTAAAACGGCAGAAGTATTTTTGAAAATAGAAGAGGTGTCTAAAGCTATTGGTAGAGGTGGGAATAACATTAAATTAGCTAGTTTATTAACAGGTTATGAAATTGATGTAATTAGAGAAGGCGCAATACAGGAGGAAGATGATGTTGAGTTAAGAGAATTCTCTGACGAAATTGAAGCTTGGGTTATTGAAGAATTTGAAAAAATCGGTTTAGATACAGCTAGAAGCGTATTAAATCAAGATGTTGATGATTTGGTAAGAAGAACCGATCTTGAAGAGGAAACAATTTTAGATGTAATGAATATATTA
>RDYC01000388.1 GCA_004293295.1 Bacteroidota bacterium | reverse complement strand
TGCTTCAATACCATCCATTACAGGCATCATCACATCCAGCAAAATCAAATCCGGCTTCACTTTTTTCCCCACTTCAATCGCCTCCTGACCATTATGAGCCAAATGAACTTCATAACCTTCTTTCTTTAGGTTATATTGGATAAACTCCAGAATGTCATTCTCATCATCAACTACCAGAATTTTATGTGTATTTTCCATGTGTTATTTTTTTGTAACATTCGGCTTGTATTATCATTCCAATATTACCAAAATTTTAATTTAATGTTAAGCAGGGGCAGTATAATTGGTAACAAGTGTCTGAAATTACTGCAAAACCTCTGCTAACTTTTTACTTAATGCCTCCCCCCTCAGGTTTTTAGCCAATATTTTCCCCTCACCGTCAACCAACAAGGTAAACGGTATGGCATCAATATTATAGAGACTCACCACGCTTGAGTTCCATTTCATCAAATCACTCACGTGTGTCCACAACAATTTATCGTCATTAATAGCCTTTTGCCATGCCTCTCTGTTATCATCTAACGACACGCTAAATACTTCAAAACCTTTTGACTTGAACCTGTTGTAGGCAGCCACCACGTTAGGACTTTCCTCGCGGCAGGGTTTGCACCAACTTGCCCAAAAATCAACCAACACAATTTTACCCCTCAAACTTGACAAGGAAACTGTTTTTCCAAAAGGATCCTGTAACACAATATCAGGAGCCACGCTTCCAATGGCAGTTTTAGCCAAACGTTCAACCTTTTGGTGCAACTCTTGCGCGTATTTGCTTTTGGTGTATTTACCATATAATCGGCTATCAACTTGTTTAAAAAACTCAAAATCAGCCTGCGGCATTAAAAAATTGGTAGCAAAATAGGGAACCAACGAGTTATCAATGGTTAAAATCATTTGCTGCATTTCTGTTACCCGCGCCTGCATCAAGCTATCATATTGTTGCCTGATTTGGTTTTGCACGCTAACGGGAGGAACTTGGTCGCCATAACTGGCAAACTTGTTTTCAATGGCCTTAACCAACTCCATGTATTTGTTGTTAACCTGAAGCAATTGCTTGAGTTTTTCCGTTTCCGGACTTCCAACTACTGTAAATGCCTCCGGTTCATCAGCATTAATATTAAGTATCATCTCTGCATTTGAATCGAGCACCATTACTGCCGCTCCTTTAGGTGTTTGTATAATGCAAAAAGTAGGTTCAGCAACTACCCCGTTTAACTCAAAGCTCCCGTCTGCCCCAACTGTTGAT
>RDYC01000387.1 GCA_004293295.1 Bacteroidota bacterium | reverse complement strand
AAAGTATTTTTAAAAAAGTGGATTTACCAGCGCCATTTGCCCCAATTACACCGTAGCAGTTTCCCGGTGCAAACTTAATATTAACCTCATCAAATAACACCCGCTTCCCAAAGCGCAGGCTCAAATTAGCAACTGATATCATGTAAACCTTTTAATTTTTTGAAGCGCGAATGTAGCTAAAATATTCATTTAATGCGCTTATAACCTAGCAACTACTCTTCGGGCGGGGCTTCTTCGTTGTAACTGAAATAATTTTCGCCCAAAACCAATAATAACCCTTTTATATCTTCTGCCTCTGCGGGCGACTCTGTTTTTTCGTAGGATACAACAAGGTTGCGCAAAATTCTTTTTACAATATCAAGGTTGCTGCATGGTTCAAAATAATCCAATCGTTGGTCAATTCTTAACTGGCGAAGAAACTGCTCCAGGTTGGCCCGGCTAAATACCGCACCATTATTAAAGGCATTAATATAAAACAACACCCTGCCTTGCTTGTAGTTTAGTTGTGTAGTTAGGTTAAATGGATCGTGTATGAGTTGTTGTGGGTTTTCTTCTTTATAAGCGCACACAAAGTGCTGGGGTAAATTAACGCCAAAAACCGGGAGGTGAAGCCTCTGAGCTAATAGGATATACACCACGGCCAACATAATTGGATTGCCCCTTTTGCTCTCCAATACGTTATTGATGAATGAATTTTCAGGTGCGTGGTAGTTATCGGTGTTTCCTTTAAAGCCAAAATGGTGGTAAAGGGCATGATTAATGATGCGCACCTTTTCGTAAGGACTTAAATCATAGTGCATTTCAAGCCAAATATCTAGCCTGATTTGGTCTATCTGGTTTAAAATGTGTTTAACATCAAGGTCAGGATGGCGGTAGCGGGCAATAATGCATACCCCGGTTAACAAATCCTGATCTGATGATTGGTACCAACCAGATAACTCATCAACCAACTGCCGATATCGGATGATATCAACGATTTGCAACAATTGCGTTTGCTGCGCCTGATTTCGGATGCTTAGATTTTCTTTTTCTAACAAAGCGAGTTTGAGGTGTGGTTTTTTTTCCAAAATATTCAACGCACTTGCTAAACCTACAATCCCGCCACCAATTACGACAACATCATACAGCATTTTCCTAAAATTTTTAAACTCAACATAAATTTTAGCTACAAAGATTATAAATCTTCACTAATTCTTTATTTTTTTATTAAAAATGTTGGTAAGCAAGTTTTAATCAGAAAAAAT
>RDYC01000386.1 GCA_004293295.1 Bacteroidota bacterium | reverse complement strand
CTTTTGTTCTAGTTCTGAAAAAGTTTTTGTAATTTTATTGAGAGAGCCTACACGGTTGAGGGGCAAGCGCACAATACGCGACTGCTCAGCCAATGCCTGCAAAATAGATTGGCGAATCCACCACACAGCATAAGAAATAAACTTAAAACCACGTGTTTCATCAAAACGCTGCGCAGCCTTGATGAGACCCAAATTACCTTCATTGATAAGGTCGCCCAACGAAAGACCCTGATTCTGGTACTGCTTAGCCACTGACACCACAAAGCGCAGGTTAGCTTTAGTCAGCTTCTCAAGAGCCACTTGGTCGCCCTCTCTGATACGCTTGGCTAGCTCTACCTCCTCGTCTGGGGTCAGTAGATCCACCTTACCTATCTCTTGTAGGTACTTGTCTAGCGACTGACTCTCGCGATTGGTTATCTGTTTGCTGATTTTAAGCTGTCTCATAGCAAAGTGTTTAGTTCGAGTCTAATTTAAGAACCCAATCTATTGATATTGTTTAAACCGAAAATAAAACTTTTTGTTATTTTATTAAGGCTTAGTCAGACACAAGCAAGAGCAGACCAAGCGCAATTAAGCCGCAAAGATAGTAAATATTTTTCCTTATAACGAAAAACACAGAAAGAAAAGTTGTTTTGCGATGAAAAAAAATACTATTCCAATAGGATTATGCGTAAGCTCACGCTTTAAGCACTTTATGATTGGCAAAAAAGCGACTTAAGTAACTTTGGTGTAAGCTTTCAATTTTTACGCAAAAAACCCTTTACAACACTCAGAAAGTGTTGTAAAGGGTACAAAACTTTAAATGTGCATAGAGTCAAACGTAAAGAGACTTTCTAGTCATCAAATTCTTCGTCATCATCATCGTCTTCCATCTGTTCACCGTCTCCTAGTTGCACAGTGCAAGATGTAAAAGAGGCTGTGGCTATACCGAAAGCGCATACAGCAAAAAATCTAAGAAAAACCTTTTTCATATTATTTTTTGTTTTTGAGAAAATAAAGAAAACCTTACTTGTTAGTGAGCAAATACTTTGCCAACTGCAAATTAAATCCAGTGCCAACACACCCTAGACTCCTAATCTTTAACGTTGAAGTAAAAACTTTAGTTTCAAAAACAGGCAATCAATTCGTTGAGGTTCCAAGCATCTTGCAGATGGTAAGTGCCTATTTTTGTGCGTATAAGACCATTCAGATGGGCACCTACGCCTATTTTTCCGCCTAGATCATGGGCAATACTTCTGATGTATGTACC
>RDYC01000306.1 GCA_004293295.1 Bacteroidota bacterium | reverse complement strand
ATCGCCTTAATTATTTAATTGGAGGCAATGGCTCCAACAATATCTTCTTGTATAAACTTAAGTAAAAATAAATTCGTATCTTCGGCCTATTGATGATAATAGGATGAAAAAAATCATAATCGGCATTGCGGTGGCCACTTTGTTGTTTACCACATCATGCCTGAAAGAATCAATAGATGACATCACTAATGTGAAGGGGGTAACGGCATCTCCTACATGGGCAATTCCTCTTTTAAATGCTGAAGCGGGTTTAAAAGATTTTGTAGGTGCCATCAATAACGATGTGGATTTAGGTACAACTCCAGACAAAGTGTTGTTACTAACCTTTAAAAGTGCCGATAGCTTGCAACAAACCAATTTGTTCACAATACCCTCAGCCAATGATAATGTAGTGGTTAACATGCCCGCACAATCTATTCCTATTTTTGAACTATTGGGCAAGTTTGAAAATGAAATTACTAATGAGTATATCATTACTGCTCCTAACTCTTCATATGTGGAGCGTGTATTGGTAAAAAACGGTTCTATAACAGCCGATGTGCAATCTACCTTTAAACACGATACCAAAGTTTATGTCTCATATCCGGGCATTACCAAAAACAGTATTCCACTGGTTGATAGCTTTATTTTCATCTACACAGGAACTACACAAACCATCAATAGAATCATTGATTTATCAGGCTATGAAATTGACTTCACCAAAAATGGCTCAACCAATAACACCATTGAATACAACATCAAGGCAACAATCATCAGAAATCCGGCCAACCCGGTGAGTGTTACTGATGGTATTGTTGCATCAAAAACAATAAAAATTAACAACTATAGCCGATTAGAAGGTTATTTTGGAGAGTTAGACCTATTGAACATTGATGAAACAAACCAACTCTCTTTGTTTGACAAAGGAATTGACGGCAATGTATTTATAAATAACCCACGCTTAATTATTAAGGTAAAAAACTCTGTGGGTATGCCTATTACAGGAAAATTTTCTGAACTTTATGTAATCTCAGGTTTAGGAGCTAGAGTACCAATTATTTTAGACCAATTTGCCGACTCCTTTACTGTTAACTACACCACCACGATCGGGCAGGAAGCTACCACAGAATATATAGTGGATAAAAGCAACTCTAACATTGATGAGGTGTTGAGTTCGGCTCCACAATCCCTTAAATATGTGGTAAATTTTGTTGCCAATAAAGGAAATATCCCTACGCCTAATGTTGTTTACGATTACAGCCGAATAAAAACTGATGCATTTTTCGAGATTCCTTTTGATGCCAGAATTGTAAGCTATTCTGTTGAATCAAAAGCTCCTTTTAACTTATCAGGTATAGATTCCGACTTGGATAGTGCTAATTTTAAATTAGAATATGCTGAAGTTTTTAACGACATTAAAAGTTCAATTCCACTTAATGCCTTGGTGCAAATGTATTTTCTGGATAGTCTTACCGGAACCATTTATGATAGCCTGTATAACACTCCGTTTAGGGTGCCTGCTGCCTCAGTTGATGCCGCTGGCGAAGTAACAGCCTCTGCCGAGTCTTTATCAAACAGTTATATTGATTCAGATAAATTTTATAGAATAAAAAAGGCCAACCAATACCGACTTAGGGTAGTACTTCGTACCGCAGAAAATAACAGCAACCTACCTTATGTGCGTTTCTACGAAAGCCAACGAATTAAGTTTAAACTGGGAATAAAAACCAAAATCACCTACAAAAGTTGATGACACAGAAAGTCCTTTTTTATTGGCTATTGTTTTTTTTATTTATGCAAACAGCAACTGCACAAATAGAAACCACACTACCGGCTTTAAGCAGGATCAACCAGTCCAGCTACTTAAACCCTGCTGTTTTACCAGCCTATAAATATTCATTGGGAATACCCGCACTTTCGGGCATTGGCACACAATTGGGCATTAATGGCCTTACCTTAACCAATGTTACCGATAATATTGATGACTCTAACAGGATTAACCTGACCAAATTGCATGAAGACATTAAAGGAAATGCATTAGGCGTTCGTGTTCAGACAAACATTGAGCTTATCCATTTTCGGTTTAAAAGCAAAAAACTGTATTGGGGCATACATGCCAACAACCGGGTTATCAGCCATATTGATATTTCAAAAGATTTACTGGGGTTGGTTATTAATGGAAATACATTTTACACCGGAAAAACAGCCGATGCGTCAAATACCCAAATTACCAGCATAGCTTTTAATGAATATGGGGTGAGCGTTGCCAGAAATTTTAACCGATTTAATGTTGGGGTAAGGCTAAAAATGTATCAAGGTATAACTGCGGCATTAACCGATAATATGGTGCTAAAACAAACCACCCCACAAAATCCTACTGATCCAGTACGTGTGCAATTAGGCGGTATTGTGCGAACTTCAGGAATAACCTATATAAAGGATAGCATTGGCAACAGAAAAGCAACGAATGACGAAAAAGAAACTGTAATACCGGTAAATTTTAACAATATGGGAACGGGCATTGATCTTGGGCTTACTTTTGATGTTTCCAACAAACTTACCCTTGGCGCATCTGTTACCGATTTGGGTGCAAACATCAAATGGAAAAGCAGAACCTTTAGTTATACTTTTAACAATCTCGACTATAGCTTCACCGGCCTTACTTACGACCAGCTTCGGTATGACAGCTTAAGGGATAACTATTTGGATAGCGTTGGTAAGTTGTTTGATTTTAATGGTGCTGACCAACAATTTACCACTGCCATTCCTACCCGTTTTTTTTTAACAGCCAACTACCAGCTAAACTCAAAAAACACCATAGGGGCTATGTTTCAGGGGCAATACCGCCTTGGAGAATCACAATCTGCTTTTACCGTAAATTATACCAGGCGTTTAGGCAATCGGTTTGATATTACCGCCAACTACAGCAAAATCACTAACCTTGATGGCATGGTTGGAATGGGATTGGCAATTAAAGCCAGCGTATTTCAAGTCTACCTCATTCAAGATAATATCTTATTTTTAATGAACCCATCCAGAAATGTTTACATGAACTTTAGGTTTGGAATTAATTTTGTGTGGGGAGAAATGAAAAGACCTGTAAAAGTTTATTAGTGGCATTGGTAATAGTATTTATATTTGCCCTTACGTATTTCACTTACCATTCATGAAGAAAATATTAGTAGCTAACCGAGGAGAAATTGCATTGCGTGTAATGCGTACTGCAAAAGAAATGGGTATTAAAACTGTTGCCGTATATAGTGAGGCGGATAGAAATGCATTGCATGTGCGCTACGCTGACGAGGCAGTTTGTATTGGTCCTGCCCCTTCTTCTCAATCATACCTTAAAATGGATACCATACTGGAAGTTTGTAAAAACTTAGCAGTAGATGCCATACACCCGGGATATGGCTTTTTAAGCGAAAACCCGGTATTTGCAGATAAGGTTGCTGCTGCCGGTATCACATTTATTGGACCAACGGGTGATGCCATGCGAACCATGGGAAGTAAAATCGGTGCCAAACAAGCCGTGGAAAAATTTAACGTGCCAATGGTACCCGGAACAAAAGAGGCGCTGAAAGACATTGTAGAAGGCAAACGTATTGCCAACAACATTGGGTATCCGGTTTTAATTAAAGCTTCTGCCGGTGGTGGTGGCAAAGGTATGCGGTTGGTAAACCACGAAGCTGAATTTGAAGACCAAATTAAAATGGCACAAGGCGAAGCCATGAGTGCTTTTGGCGATGATGCTGTTTTTATTGAAAAGTATGTTGGTTCGCCTAGGCATATTGAAATTCAAATACTGGGAGATAACCATGGTAATATTGTTTACTTGTTTGAGCGGGAATGCAGTATACAACGTAGACACCAAAAGTTAGTTGAGGAGGCTCCTTCAAGTTGTTTAACACCCGAAATACGCAAAGCTATGGGCGAAGCCGCTGTAAATGTTGCTAAAGCATGCAATTACACCGGAGCAGGAACTGTTGAGTTTTTGGTAGATGAAAAACTGAATTTTTATTTCCTTGAAATGAACACTCGATTACAGGTTGAGCATCCGGTTACGGAGCAAATTGTTGGGCTTGATTTGGTAAAAGAACAAATACGTGTGGCTAAGGGCGAACATTTGGGCTACACACAAAGCGACCTTAAAATACATGGGCATGCGATGGAGCTTAGGGTGTGTGCGGAAGATCCTATGAATAATTTTTTACCTGACATAGGTACTTTAAATACCTATAAAACACCACAAGGATATGGTGTACGGGTTGACGACAGTTTTGAGGAAGGTATGGCAATACCCATTCATTACGACCCCATGATTGCAAAGCTGATTACTTTTGGGAAAACAAGGGAAGAAGCCATTAACCGCATGATTCGAGCAATTGATGATTATCAAATTAGCGGCATAGAAACCACCCTATCATTTGGGAAATACGTGATGCAACACCCGGCTTTTTTAAGCGGGAATTTTGATACCAAGTTTATTGAAAAACATTTTAATCCTGATCACTTAAAACCAACCCATCATAATGAAGAAGTGGCAGCTATTGCGGCAAGTGTATTATTTAATGAAAAGCAAACTGTAAACAAACCTGCACAAACAAGCGCATCTGTTGAAAGCAATTGGTTAAAAAACAGGAAGGCTTATTCTTCGTAACTATGACGTATTAATCTGTTATTGAATCTTTTTTAACAAACACAAACACATCTTCATCGTCTCTTTTCATCAGGTATTTTTCCCGACCAAATTTTTCCAGGTTTTTATCGCTGGTAAATAATTCGTCACGCTGCCTTTTAGCGTCAGCAATCTGTTCCTCATAAAACTTATGCTGGGCCTTAATTTTACCATATTGTGTGCGCAATTTGTATTGGTCAATAATGCTGTTTCTATCCGAAAAAAACAATAATGCCACAAATGCAGCAGTGGCTATCATGTACTTATTTGTTATCAGCTTTTTCCAATTCATATAACTCTTCAAAATTAATCACATTATCAGTTACCACAACCAAGATGTAAACAATTATGGCGTGTATAATCTTGCAAATTGACGCTTATTTACAATTACAGAAAAACCACTTGTACCAAATAATCGTATTTAATACTTTATAAATTCCATTTATTATTTAAATTTGAAACATGAACCTTATAAAACTACCCTTACTTTCAGCGCTAATATTATGGTGTTTTTGCTCAACCGGGCAGTCTATTCTTCAACGCATGTCAATAAGCACAGGATTTGGGAATAGCATAAATCCATCAGCGCATCATAATGAGTTAAGTTTATCTTGGTCAAGTACGTTTAGTTTTACCCCTATACATTTATTGATGCTTGAAGCCGAATATGAAAAGGGCCAATTAAACGGCTACCACCTTAGATTACCTGATTATTCCCCTATAAGAGAACGGTATTTTACCTCTTACCAATATACCGGTATACTTGCCAACGTAAACTTATTTAAATTATTCAATCCTAGAAAAGCACCCGCTAAAATTGTCCCTTATTTATACGCAGGTTTTGGCTATATCAATTTTGAATCGAACTTAAGGCAAAACAACAATTCAGCCACTATTAAAACGTATACCTACAGGGTGTATACCAATACGCTAGGATGCAAATTGCGTTACCGCTTAAATCCTTATTTAGATTTATTAACAATTATAGAAAGCCGCCTACCACAAACCCTTTACTTGGATGCCAATCCCGATAAAGTGAATTACGACAACTTCATCAACTTTAAGGTAGAACTTTGTTATAAAATTGCTTGCAACACCAAAAGAAAATATATTGAATGGCTTGCTAAGCCACAAAAAACATATTGCCCAACATTTTAGTACAAACAATAAAGCCGCAACTTGATTAGATGAATCAAGTTGCGGCTACTATTAATGCTTAACTTAAATCTACTTAATATATTTAAAGTCGTTGCCCGGGTAATAAGCGTTTTTACCTAGCTCCTCTTCAATACGCAACAATTGGTTGTATTTGGCAATCCTGTCTGTACGGCTTGCTGAACCAGTTTTAATTTGTCCGCTGTTTAAGGCTACAGCCAAATCGGCAATGGTGGTATCTTCAGTTTCGCCACTGCGGTGACTCATGATATTGGTGTATGCATTACGAGTAGCTAACTGCACCGCTTCAATGGTTTCAGTTAAACTGCCAATTTGATTTACCTTTACCAAAATAGAGTTGGCTACACCTTTATCAATGCCTTTTTGTAGGCGTTTGGTATTGGTTACAAATAAATCGTCACCTACCAATTGCACTTTGTTACCGATGCTTTGTGTTAATTCAGCCCAACCCTTCCAGTCATCTTCAGCCATTCCATCCTCAATAGATATAATCGGGTATTTGTTGGTCCACTCTTTCCAGTAGGCTACCATGGCTGATGAATCCATTTCGCGTTTGTCTGACTTTTTAAAGGTATACAATCCTGTTTTTTCGTCATAAAACTCGGTAGTAGCAGCATCCATGGCAATGTAAATATCTTTACCCGGCTTGTAACCAGCTTCTTCAACGGCCTTTAATACCAACTCAATCGCCTCTTCATTTGATGGAATGTTCGGTGCAAAACCACCTTCATCACCCACATTGGTGCTGTAACCCTTTTTCTTAAGCACGGCCTTTAAATGATGAAACACCTCAGTTCCCATCCGCAGGGCTTCACTAAAGCTGTCGGCTTTTATTGGCACAATCATAAACTCTTGAAAGTCTATTGAATTATCAGCATGTGAGCCCCCATTTAAAATATTCATTAACGGAATAGGCAAAGTATTGGCATTAACACCGCCTAAATAACGATACAAGGGCATGTTACATTCAATAGCGGCTGCTTTTGCGCAAGCCAGTGATACCGCTAAAATGGCATTAGCCCCAAGTGAGGCTTTGTTATCACTCCCATCAAGCTTAAGCATCAGGCGATCAATTTCATTTTGCTCAAACACATCAACCCCCAATAACTTTTCAGCAATGGTTTTGTTAACATTTTCAACAGCTTTTAAAACCCCTTTACCCAAGTATGTTTTTTTGTCCCCGTCTCGAAGCTCTACAGCTTCATGTGCACCGGTACTGGCTCCGCTTGGCACCGCAGCACGACCCATTGCACCTTCTTCGGTAATCACTTCCACTTCAACGGTTGGGTTACCGCGAGAGTCTAAAATTTGTCTGGCATGGATGTCAATAATTGAACTCATGTTATTTTACTTTTAGTTATAAAAAATAAACCCTCCGCAAAATGTGTTCATCAAACGAAGGGTTG
>RDYC01000305.1 GCA_004293295.1 Bacteroidota bacterium | reverse complement strand
GGTGGCTTTCTGCATACGCATCAAACCATTGTTGTATTGTTTTTGCTGCCATAGCTGTTTGCATTAAAACAGCAAGATAAGAAATTTTAAGGTTTGTGGTGTGGTCATTAAACCCAACAGGGCTTTACATGCGTGGTTAAAATGATGTAAGCAAAGGTTGAGAGGCATTTTTAATAGCCATTTGTCCAATCTTTTAGTGAGATAAGAGGAGACCCTATTTTCGGTTGAAAAGAAAAAAATTAAAGTCTTGCAATGATTTTAAAGTTGAGCACAATCATTTGGTTTAATGGCCTGTGAGTGGCTACCAAAAGTGGGTCAGGTTGGTCAATTGATTGCCCGGCACTTAGTTTAGCTTTTTCAAAAGGGTATAAATTGTAAGATGTTTTTACACCCAAGCCAATATGTTTAGCAAAAAAGTAATTGATGTCCAACCCAACGGCACCGCCAACAGAGTTGTATTGTAAATCAGCAAAAAGTGGTTCTGTTAAGATTCCTAAGGGGTCTCTGAATCCAAAAACCGTGTATTGGTATCCATCATATCTATATGACAAATATATTTTAGGATGAAGCTGTAGTTTTTTTAAATTAATTTGTTTGCCAAAACCTACATTAAACAAGTTATATCTTGCATATAAAATTTCACCTATTGCCGATGTTGCTGAGGTCCTTGAATTTGAAGTAGAGCCTCTCATTACATCTAAGCTAATTGTATAGTTTTTCCCTATCGTTCGTGTGTATCCAATAAAATAGTTGGCATTTATATAATATCGGTAAGATGAGTAATTGTTTATGCCATTACTATTGCCATGATCATCAAATTTTGAATCAGGGTATGAAGTGCGCGTGATACCAAACTCAAATTGATTTTTGTTGTTAAAAATTTTTTCTTTCCAACTCTGTGCGTTCACGCTGAGCGCACAAATAAACAAAATGGTAAAAGCCTCAAGTTTCATGTTATTATTATACAAATTTTACGTTTGGGTTCAATCAATAGCTATCTTGTTTTAACTATAAACACCAGCAGGTAATTCTTTCACATCCATGTTGTGGTTATTAAGCTATCGGGTGAATATGGTTTTATACATCAAATATATAAATTACACCATTATGAGTTACCTGTAAAGCAGATTTTTCTTAGAATAAAATAATCGCATTACTGTTAGGGTTTGGGAATGCCAACACATTAAAAGCCGGTTGGTTCTCGTATTGAATTCCTGTTATAGCATGCTGAAATCCAGTACCTCTTCATGCCAAAGTACACAGTTGACAATAATTGCCAACGTTAACAGCATATCAGGCAGCACAAGTATTATTATACTAAAATCTGTCAAGGACAACTTTGTGGGCTTGCTTTGTTGCTGACATCGCAACATCTGGTTATCTTGTTATGGTAAAAATGAACAGGTATAAATTGATGATGCTAAAATGAATGGCGCCTTGGTTAAGAACACAATTAGTTGTAAATGCTCTTTTATATAACCCTTAACCGTGTTTGCATGGAAGTTGTTATAAGCAGGTTAATACTTTCACACCTTCACTGTTTTCCATTTTCCTTTTGCAAAGTAATACCAAGCCACCAAGGCAATCAAGGTTTCGGCCGCAGGTATGGCAATAAAAGCACCCAAAGAGCGTAGCCCAAAGCCCTTAGCCAATAGATAAGCCAGTGGCACTTGTATCAACCAAAAGCATACAAAATTAATAATGGTTGGCGTACGGGTATCGCCTGCTCCATTTAATGCTTGGGTCATTACCATGCCCACGCCATAAAAAATATATCCCAACCCGATAATGCGCAACGATTGTGCACCGTACGATACCACTGCATCATCTTGGGTAAAAATACGGATGATGGTTTCTGAGCAAAACAAAAACAACACCATCACAAAGGCCATAAAAATGGCATTGTACTTGGCCGTAAGCATCACACTTTGGTGGGCACGTTCCGGTTTATTAGCACCTAAGTTTTGCCCCACCAAGGTAGCGGCAGCATTGCTTAATCCCCAAGCAGGTAGAATAAAAAATACCACGTTGCGAATGGCTATCTGATACCCGGCCGATGCGGTTGTTCCTCCGGTTTCTGCAACCAAACGGGCTAGAATAATCCAACTGCCACTGGCAATAACAAATTGCAACGTGGCCGGCCAAGCAATGGTAATGATGTTTTTAATTTGTGCCCAATCAATACCAAAATGATGGGCTTTTATTTTAAGTATGCCGTTCCCTTTAAACAGGTGAAAACATTGGTAAACCACCCCGGCACTACGACCAATTACTGTGGCAATGGCTGCACCTTTTAGTCCGAAAAAGTGAATAAAAATAGGGCAGAGGATGATGTTGATGATGCTGGCCAGCCACAAACTTTTCATGGCCATAGCGGCATCACCGGCTCCCCTAAAAATGCCATTGATTAAAAATAACAAGATAATGGCGGCACTTCCACCCAACATAATTTGGGTAAATATAGCCCCATCACGCACCACCTCTTCATTAGCACCCATTAAAGCTAAAATGTCAGCCGCAAACACCACTCCAATGAGGCTTAATAACAGGGTAAACAACAAGGCCAGTATCATGGCTTGAGCTCCTGCATGTGCGGCATCATCCGGATTTTTTTCACCAATCCTGCGCGCCACAATGGCCGTTGCTGCTGTGCTTAATCCAATAGCCAATGAGTATACAATGGTAATTACCGACTCTGTTAAACCAACCGTAGCAATGGCATTTTGCCCCAGCTTGCTCACAAAAAACATGTCAACTACCGCAAACACACTTTCTAAACTCAGCTCTAATATCATGGGAATGGCCAATAGAAAAACAGCTTTTCGAATACTGCCTTGGGTATAATCTTGTTCTTCGCCATTGAGCGATAGTTTAATGGCATCTATGTATTTTTTCATAAGCGGGGTAAATATAGTTAAAGTGCAACAGAATTTTTGCAGCGACAGCAATGTGGCGTGGTAGTTGGTAAACACTTTTGGGTGTAGCTACTCCATACAATTAAAAGGGGAACAACAGTTGCTTCTGTTCGTTCCCCCTTGCGCATTATTGGTGTGTTGAGTCGTTAAGGTTTTTCTACGGCTTGTTTAAGCAGGTTTAACCCTTGTTGGTTGGTGGCTTCCATGTTGGCTTTTGCGCCAAACAACCACATAAAAAATGCATCAACCAAACCCGATTCCACTTTAAAGTCCTGCGTTACCTCTATGCCTTGGGTTGTCTCTTTAAAGTAATAGTCAAATGTTGGCTTGGCTACAAATGGCTTTTGAATATCGCACCTCATGCCAATAAACTTCAGCTCATCAATGTTAACAATTTCTTGGTAGCCGAGGTCTTTGCCGCCATTACCATTCCAGTGGTATTGTGCACCAATGGTACCATCGGTTCCTCTTACTTCAATCTGTTGCCCGGGGTCTTGCACTAAAAATGGCGACCATTTGGGAAAGTTGTTTAAGTATTTCACCATATTAAATACCTCTTCTGTTGAACCTTTTATGGTTACCTTTTTTACAATTTGGATTGATTTTAAACCACTGGCCTTGTAAAGACCAAATCCGATAAATATGGCGAATGCAATGCCAATTGTTGCGAAAATCATTTTCAGTGTCATGTTAAGATGTGATAAATTATTGAATAAAATTATTTTACATGGGTTGGATGTTTCTAACTTCTACTGTTCCGCCCATATGCAGAATAGGACAATGTTTAGCCATTTCGGTAGCCTCATCAATAGAGGCGGCTTTCACAATCATGTTTCCGGCAACGGATAGTTTATCGGAAGTGTAAACACCCTCAGCGGTTGATTTGTCGGCAAAAATTTGCCTGCCTTCAAAGCCTAGTTGGTGCGTGCTCACCAGTTTTTCTTGAATGGCAATGTTGCCAATAAAAGCACCCCATTGTTGGTGCATTTCATTTAGTTCGGCTTCAGTTGGTTGATAGTTGTTGCTTAGTTCGTAGCGAAACAAAAGCATAAATTCTGTTTGTTGTACCATGTTGTTTTAGTTTTAGTTGTTTTTGATGGTACAAAGATTGGGGCACTTTAATTGCCCATTCTTGCCATATGGCAAGAAAACCAATCAGGTAGAAAAAGTGCGTAGTTTTTTAAAAATAGCCCAATGTATAAACAAAATGGTTGGTGGTGCAAAAGCAGGAATGATGCAGAAAGGAAAAGCGGCAAGGGCATCAACACCCATTGATCCGGTATCTATGGAAATTTTTGTTAACACATTGGCAGCAATGGCGGTAAATAAAATATCAATGGTGCCAAAAATATTCCAACATAGGGCGAGTTGTTTAGCATAGGGCTTTTTCTGTTGTATGGCTTTGGCTACAAATACACTGCTAATTGCCGTAATTACATCACCAACGCCCGCTATCCAAGCAAATACACTCGGTAAGGCATCGTGCAGGGTTAATAGGATAAAAAACACACCAATCAACCGAAATACATGTAACCTGATTAAATTTTCAACAGAAGCATTTGCCGTTATTTGCTTATTGATGTTGGTGTTTAACACCACCCCGAAAAGTAAAAAGGCATAAGGAAAAGTGCTTAACAGAAGCACCATTGGCGGAAAAGATACCTGATTGAACCACCCTTGAAAACTTGCTAAAGTTAAATAAGAAAGGTACGCTACAAAAAACGCAAGCACTAACGGAAAAGCTAGCGGCTTGCGTAGTTTTTTGGCTTCTTTACGAATAAAAACCAGTAGGAGTATAAACGGAAGTGGAATGGCCATTAAAAAGACCAGCGATACCCATTCGGGAACCGCATATTGTACAAGGGTTTTCATTTGTTATCGGCAATTTCTTTTCTGATTCTGCTAAGCGAAGTATCGGTGATACCAAGGTAAGTTGCAATTTGTTTTAATGGTACATTTTGCACAATATCCGGTTTCGATTTAACCAAGTTTAAATACCTATCTTTTGCAGGGTCGGCAATTATGGCAATGGAATGTGTTTTTAACTCGAAATAATTATTTACCAAACGGGTGCGGCCCACTTCACGAAAAGCCTCTATGTGAAAGAGTTTCATAAACCCTTCAAAACTAATTCTCCACGCCACGCATGCGGTAATGGCTTGAATGTTTTCCCTGCACACTGTTTTTAAAAAGTACGAGTGCCAATCAATAACAATATCTTTAGTGCTAAAAAATTTGGTACTAATGTCGTTTCCCGCCAAATCAATCACATACGATCGGGCAAATCCACTTTCCAAAAAGTAGTAGTAGTTAGCCGTTGTTCCTTCCTTAATCAGTAAATCATTTTTCTCAAACGTAATGCGGTGGTATGAGTTCAAAATGATTGCCAAATCTTCTTTGCTAAAGTTTTGTGGGTTGAATATGCTTGTTAAAAAGTGTTCATGCATGTGTTGTTGAAATTAGTTTAGTCGAGGAATGTTGCCGCAGCTAAGCTAATTCAACCAAATTGTAAAAAAAAGAAGAACTACAAAGTATTCAAGTTTTTAGGGATACAATCATTCGTAATAAACCAAGAGAGCCTAAAGATACCATGACGTATTAGCAATAGGCACCATTACATCGTTACCAAAGCACCTAGTTTTACCGCCATGAGTAAGAGTTCTATTAATATTTCCCGGTGGTTAGTTGGTTCGATGCGCATAAGCTATTGGGGTAAAAGCGCCTAAAACTCTATTTTATAACTCAAATTTGGAATCACAATAGTTGCCAAATCTTTGTCAACGCGGTTGTCAATATAATTGTATTTAAATCCATTAAAATCCGGTTGGCCGTTAATGTTGAGTATTTTTAACGCAATTTCACGGGAGCTGTTCTTTTTATTCATCCTATAGCTGGCTGTAAAATGCACATTTACCATTCGGGTAAATTGTTTACTAAATGCTTTCGATTCATCAAACACCACATCTTGTGCAATTGCAGATGCCGTTTCGTTTATTGGGGTGTAACGGTTACCTCCTTGGTTGGTGGCCCTCAGGTTCATGCTAAGCATATGCTGCTTGTTTTTACCCATTTGCCATTCTTTGCCCACTAAAAAATTAATCACATAGTTGCGGTTAAATCGGGTGTCTCGCCAAACACCATCCCCACCTTTGTACTTCGATTCAAATACGGAACCTGTTAACAGGTAATAATATCCTTTTGACATGTATTTTTCCAAGGTAATATCAAGCCCATAATTTCGGCCTTCACCCGTGTTTTGCAATTTCTCCGCAAAAAACCAATCTCCTTGGAGGTTTAACATGGAGAAGGAACTATTGGCCATTACAGGAACTGAAAACAAGTGCTGAAAATAAGGTTCAATTTTTACATGAATCAAATCGGTAACGTTCCAATCATAACTTGCTACTACATGGTGCGATTTTGTAAAATCCATCTTTTTATTCACGGCTGTTTCGCCTGTTTTAAGTGAACTGTTGAAATAATAATTTAAACTTTCAAGCCTGCTATGCAAGCCATAAGCCAAAGCAAGGGCATGGCGTTGGTTTATTGGGTATTGAAAACCAAGCCTTGGCTCTATGGTATACTGGTTGTTTAAGGTGAAAAGTTGCATGTTTACGCCAACATTCATTGCCAATTTGCTAGTTAGTTTAATGGCTGAACTGCTATAGGCAGAAAGCAACGAACTAAATCCGGTTGAGTTTACAATTTCTGTTGGAGTTGCATTGTTGGTTAGGGATTTATTCAACAACAAATCATACCTCATGCCAGTGAGCAGTAGCCCTGTTTTGTTGGTGTGTTTGGCATTAAAAGTTTGGTTGACGAAAGTAGATAAAATGAAGTTTGAATTGGTAACCGCAATATTGCTATATGGCTTCAACGTCAATTGTTCATCAAGTTTTTGGGCTGTCCAGTCGGTTTTGTTTCCGGTAGCAGCCAAGGTTGTTTTTACGTAGGCATTTTTCTTAAAAAAATATTGGTGACTGGTGCCCAACACGCCTGTGTATTGTTTGATGTTGTCATTCTTTCTGTCATCAATATATTTCCATTCCGAGCTGTCTTTTTTTGCTTTGGCATCTGCACCATCTATTAAACCTATTCCCCAAACAGTGAAAACACCTTGTTTTTTAGTAGGGAAGTGCAGTTTAAATGAGAGGTCTTGGTATAAGATGGTATTGGCATTTTCTGGCAATAAAGGTGTGAGCAAACCTAAAGTGGAGTATCGGTAATTAAACAAATAAGTAGCTTGGCTTCCTTTTTTAAACGGACCTTCGGAAGAAGCATCAATCCCAATAAGACCAACCTGAAACGTGTGTTCTCTTTTTTCATTGTTTCCTTTTCTCATGGCAA
>RDYC01000304.1 GCA_004293295.1 Bacteroidota bacterium | reverse complement strand
AATTACATTGGCTTTACGGATGTAATCCAACAAGGAAGTTTTACCATGATCTACGTGACCCATTACTGTAACAATTGGTGGGCGAGATACCAAATCTTCTTCAGCATCCACATCCTCTTCAATTGTTTCAATTAAGTCAGTAGTTACAAAGTCAACTTCAAAACCAAACTCCTCAGCTACAATACTGATGGTTTCTGCATCCAAGCGTTGGTTAATACTAACCATCAACCCCAACGACATACAAGCCGAAATAATATTCGTAACGCCTACGTCCATTAGCTGGGCCAATTCGTTAGCTGTTACAAACTCTGTTACTTTAATACGTTTTGTTGCGCCTTCTGCTTCTAATGCTTCTTCTTCTCGTTTATCAGCAGCTGCATCACGTTTTTGTTTTCTGATTTTACTTCGCACTTGGCCAATATTTTGTTGGCCATTAATACGGGCTAATGTAGCCTTAAGTTTATCCTGAATTTCCTTTTCGGTAATTTCTGTTTTTACTTCAGGGGTATTGTTACGTGGCTCAAATTTACCTTTTCCGCCAGCTTTATTAAACGGTGGACGTGCACCTCCCTGATTATTGCCCTGACCACCACCTCTAGGATTATTGCCTTGGTATGGTGTGCGTTGGCCACCACCTTGGTTATTTCCGGCTGGGCCACGGTTATTAAAGTTATTGCCCCTATTTGGAGGTGGATTATTGCCCTCAACTTTTTTAATGTCTAGGTTATCGCTTCCTCCTACAAAGTTTTTGCGTCTTCTTTTCTTTTTAGCTGCATTATCATCACTGCTTGCTACCGGTTGCGGTTTTTTAGGTTGTTCAACTGGAAGCTGAATTTTACCCATCACCTTTAAGCCTGATAGCTTTTCATAGTTAGGCTCCATTAAACTCAATTCTTCCTCCACCGGAGCCGGGGGTTCTACTATCGGTTGCTCAACTTCCGGCTTAACCTCCTCCACACTTATTACCTCCTCAATAGGTGCAGCTTTTTCAACAATAATGGAGGCTGCTGGTTCTTCTTTAGGAGTATCTGCCGGTTTCTTTTTGGTTGTTTCCTTAGCTGCCGGTTCTGTTTTGGCTTTTTTCTTTGGATTTAACTCCGCTAAATCTATTTTACCAAGTACCTTAAGCCCTCCCGGTTTATCATCTTCAGTTTCGGCTACAATTTCCTGAGGAGGAGTTTCTTCAACAGGTGGTTTTTCTTCCTTTTTGGGTGCCTCAACTTTAACCGGGCTTTTTGCAGCAGGTGTAAGTTCTGATTTAATCAGTATACCGTCATCGTAATCTTCTTCATCAACAACCGGATCCTCCTTTTTAACAGGAATAGGTTGCGTACTGGCTTCCTCTTTTTTAGCTTTAGGCTTAATTAATGCTTTGGCATCATCTTTAACCTTTTTGTCAGACTGAAATGCATTAAGTAACTCCTGGTACATTTCACCAGTAATTTTAGTAGTAGGCTTAGCCTCAATTTTATGGCCTTTTTTAGCCAAATGCTCAACTATGGTTTGCATACCAACGTTAAGCTCTTTTACTACTGCATTTAAGCGGACTGATTCTTTACTTTCGCTCATTTATATGTTTAATACTATACTTTTTGGCGTTGACGGATACGTTAAAAGTGGTTCAAATGTAGGGTTTATGCCTGCATAAACCAAACAAAGGTTTAGTGCATACACAATATACCCATTTTCTATTCAAATTCTGCCTGTAAAATTCTCCTAACTTCGTTCACTGTTTCTTCTTCCAGTTCTGTTCTTCTTACCAAATCAGCTGTAGTTAAGTTAAGCACACTTCTGGCCGTATCACAACCAATATTTTTTAACTCATCAATAATCCAACCATCAATTTCATCTGCAAATTCGTCAAGGTCAATATCTCCCTCATCCTCTTCACTTTCGCGATAAACATCAATTTCCATACCGGCAAGTTTACCGGCAAGTTTAATGTTGTGCCCACCTTTACCAATGGCTAATGATACTTGATCAGGTTTTAAGTAAACTGATGCCCTACGGCTTTCTTCATCAAGTTTAATAGATGAAACTTTGGCTGGGCTTAAAGAGCGCTGTATCAATAACTGCAAGTTGGTGGTGTAGTTAATAACGTCAATATTCTCATTACGCAACTCGCGCACAATGCCGTGAATACGAGAGCCTTTCATGCCCACACATGCCCCAACAGGATCAATTCTGTCATCAAAACTTTCTACTGCAACTTTGGCGCGTTCGCCTGGTTCACGCACAATTTTCTTAATAGCAATAATACCATCAATAATTTCCGGAACTTCCATTTCAAATAAACGTTCTAAGAATACCGGTGCAGTACGGCTTAAAATAATACGAGGAGAGCCATTATACATTTCTACTTTAAGTACCACTGCCTTTATAGCGTCACCTTTTTTATAGTGATCAGCCTGAATCATCTCAGCTTTTGGTAATAACAACTCATTGCCATCATCATCCAAAATCATGATTTCTTTTTTCCAGATTTGGTAAACTTCTCCTGTAATTACCTCACCTACACGGTCTTTATACTTCCTGTATAAATCGTCTTTTTCCAACTCAAGAATTTTACCCATCAATGTTTGGCGCGCAGCCAAAATTGCCCTGCGCCCGAAACTTTCTAAGGTTACCTCTTCAGTTACTTCTTCCCCTACCTCAAAATCGGGTTCAATTTTGCGGGCATCGCTTAATGCTATTTCTTTTCGAATATCTTCAACTTCACCATCATGAACAATTTCGCGGTTGTGCCAAATTTCTAAGTCTCCACTGCTATCATTCACAATTACACTAAAAAACTCATCACTGTTGTATTTTTTGCGCAACATGCTACGGAATACATCCTCTAACACGCGCTGCATGGTGGCGCGGTCAATGTTTTTAAACTCCTTAAACTCACTAAATGAGTCAATTAAACCAGAACTATGCATAATTTTTATATTTTATACGTTTTACCTAAATGATAATATGATTGTAGCTTCGTCAATCTCTTCAAAATCAATAGCCTTTACAGTAGCCTCTTTATACCCTTTCTTCTTGTCTTTTAATGCAAGTAAAATACCGGATTCCGTTACTTCTTCCAGCTTTCCGGTTAATTCGGTTTGCGCCTTTAAGCGCACCAAAAATTCCCTACCAATATGTTTTGGGTATTGGCGCTTCACCAGTAATGGTTTATCAGCACCGGGTGATGAAACTTCAAGGGCATAAGGCTCTTCGCCAAAATCTAACTCATCCAGTTTATCTGATATATGGCGTGATAGCGTTTTGCAAGCTTCAATGTCTATGCCCGAGTCACCATCAATAAATAAACTTATTTTATGGCTTCCTTCTTTATGCTCAATATTTACCAAAAACAAATCGTCCGATAAAAAATCATCAGTCCATTCTTTTATCAGTGATAGAATATCCATGTACAATTTTGGTTAAAAAGAGAGGGGACTTTTTGGGTCCCCTCATTATGTTATTAAATAAAGTGGTGCAATGATAATAAATAACTTCGTATTCAACAAGAAAAAATACAACTGCAAGTTTACAACTGGTATGGATTAACGATTTTAAGCCCCTTAATGTAAATGTAGTTATACTCGTTATTTACAATTAGAGTGTAATCGTAGGTAATAGCAGTAGCTGCTATAATGGCATGTTGCAGGTTTAAATTATGCGTTTTGCACAAAGAGATGGTGTTTTTTACCACATTTGGCGATAAGTCCAACACAATGGCATCTTGCATAAATTGAGCGAGAACTTGTTGATACTCGTCTGAGGTATTTAGTGATAATAACTCTATTTGGCTAAGGATGGAAACGTTAGGAATAGCATTAACCACATCATCCATAAACGACATGCCGGATGCAGGGAGTTTTTCTCCCAAATAGTCTAATATTATCCTAGTGTCAATTAAATATTGTGGCTTAGTCATGTGTTAAGCTGCAGTTTACGGTTGAATGTTACTTTTCATCTGGTCGGCAACATGAAGTGGGATTTTTCCACGGTATTTATCAGAAAGTTTGGGTTTGGTATCAGGTAAGCGTTCTTCCAACACCTTTATGAGGTTTAGTTTTTCTAACTCACGAATGAGCCCGATTGTTTTGTTATCGAGCACCTCGATAAGCATTGTATTTTCTAAACTTTCCATTTATCTTGATATTATGCTGCTTATTTCAGAATGTAAAAATATGTTCTTTTTGGTAAAGAACAAATTTTTTCGGCAAATATTATGTAAATAGTTGAAAATATAGGTCTATCTGGGTAGAATTTTTATTCAAACGGTGGCCTTAAAAATTTCTTAAACAGTTTAAGCTTAGGTAATAGTATGCTGATAGTTAACGTTAAGGGTACAAACTCTAAAAATAAAGGGTTTATGTACGAAATACTAAATTTGGTAAATAGCCCACAGGGCATATATTTGCTAACCTTTTAAAAAAACATTAAAATACAGCATGAGTCGTTTTAACTTAGTAAATAACGTTTTGGGATGGATTACCTTCGTTATTGCATTGGTAACTTATACCTTAACCCTTGAGCCAACCGTAAGTTTTTGGGATTGTGGCGAGTTTATTTCTGCCTCTTACCGTTTACAGATATGCCATCCTCCGGGAGCTCCAATGTTTTTATTGATGGGCAGGCTGTTTTCTTTGGCAGCAGGAAGTGATGTTACACAAGTGGCCTTTTGGGTAAATATGGTTTCAGCCACTACCAGCGCATTGTGTGTAATGTTTACTTACTGGACCATAACCCATCTGGGTAAAAAAATAGTGGCAAAAACGGGAGAAGATTTAAGTAGCCAACAAATTTTTGCGGTTAGTACCGCTGGTTTGGTAGGTGCCCTTGCTTTAACTTGGAGTGATACCTTTTGGTTCTCTGCGGTTGAAGCAGAGGTATACGCTTCTTCTAGTTTTTTCACCACGCTTACTTTTTGGTGCATATTAAAATGGGAGAATGTTGCCGGTGAAAAAGGCAGCGAACGCTGGTTAGTGCTCATTGCATACTTAATCGGTTTGGCCATAGGTGTCCATTTATTAAGCATATTGGTTATACCTGCAATTGTGTATGTTTATCATTTTAAAAACAACGCATTTACACGCAGTGGTTTTATTAAGGCAACATTAATTGCTGTTTCTGCAATTGCCATTGTACAGTTTGGCATCATTCCGGGTATGCCTTCACTTGCTACCAAGTTTGATTACCTTTTTGTGAACACCCTTGGTTTAGGGTTTAACACCGGAGCTTTCTTCATGGTTTTCGTAATTATTGGAACTTTGGCCAGCTTAATTCACTACACGCAAACTGAAAGTAAGACTAGTTTTTATATAGCTAGTGTTTTGTATGCCCTAATGGTTTTGGCTACTTTCAGTTTAAATCCATCTTTTTCCGGGGTAATTTTCTGGGGTGCTACTACCGGTTTGTTATATTATTTTGTTATTAAAAATAAAGCAGCAAAAGATATTGTAAATGTAGCAGTATTGTGTGTTTCGTTTATCATTATCGGTTATTCATCATATGCAATGGTATTAATACGCAGTAATGCCAACCCGCCTATAAATATGAATGCACCTGATAACCCTTTCAGTTTGTTGTCGTACTTAAATCGTGAACAATATGGAGAAAATCCACTTCTGTATGGGCAGTACTTTTATGCCAAAGTGGTTGATGAAAAGAAAGGTGCTATGCAATACGCCAAAGGAGCAACCAGTTATGAAGAAGCCGGTGAAAAGGTAGAAAGAATTTATGACCCGAAAGAAAGTACCATATTCCCGCGCATGTGGGCAGATCGTGCAGATTATGTTCAGGCATACCGCCAGTGGGAAAATATTCCGGAAGGTAAAAAAGCCACCTTTGCCAAAAACATTGATTTTTTGCTTACTTATCAAATGGGTTTTATGTATTTGCGTTATTTTGCGTGGAACTTTGTTGGACGCCAAAATGATGAGCAAGGTTTTGGAGACATCACCCGAGGAAATTGGTTAAGTGGAATTCCTTTTATTGATAGTTATTTCTTAGGTCCACAAGATAATATCCCTAGCACATTAAGCAGCAATAAAGGAAGAAACACCTATTTTGCATTGCCACTTATTTTAGGATTACTGGGCATGTTTTTCCATTTCAGAAAATCAAAGGAAGATGCAACGGTAGTAACAACGTTGTTTTTGTTTACAGGAGCGTTTATCATATTATACTTAAATTTCCCGGCTCACCAACCTCGTGAAAGAGATTATGCTTATGTTGGCTCATATCAAACGTTTATGATTTGGATAGGTTTAGGGGTGCTCGCAATTATTGATTGGCTCTCTAAACGAATGGGTGCAATGGCAGCAACTGGGCTGGCTTCAGTAACATCAATAGCAGCTGTACCTTTGTTAATGGTATCTCAAAATTGGGACGACCATGATCGCAGTAACCGTTACGCAGCACTTGATTTTGCTTCAAACTACTTGAACTCCTGTGCGCCAAATGCCGTTTTGTTCACCAATGGTGATAATGATACTTACCCACTTTGGTATGCCCAAAACGTGGAAGGAATTAGAAGTGATATCCGTGTAATTAACTTGAGTTTGTTAAATACAGATTGGTATGCAAATGCCTTAAAGAAAAAAGTATACGACTCAGAAATTGTGCCTTTTAGCATGACCCCTGATAAGTACAAACAAGGTACGCGTGATTATGTCATTTTCTATCAGAACCCTGAGATTGAAAGGCAGTATGGCATTAATCAAACTGATTTTTATCCATTAAAAAGCATCTTGAATTTTATTTGTGATGACAACGACCCAATGGCCAAGCTTCAGGCCAACAATGGCATGTTCTTCAATTATTACCCAACCAAAAAGTTTTACATCCCAATTGATAAGCAACAAGTGCTTAAGGCAGGGGCTGTTCATCCGAAAGATGCAAACTTGATTGTAGATACAATGAAATGGGAGATTGGAAACGGAACATTAATGAAGGCTGATTTGGTGGTATTAGATGTTCTTTCAACCGTAAACTGGACACGTCCTGTGTATTTTGCCATCACTACCGGCAGCGAGGTATACCTAAATATGATGGATTATTTCCAGTTAGAGGGATTAACTTACCGTGTGGTACCGATTAAAAATACAGATCCGGTTGAAGGCGGCACTTATGGACACATCAATACTGATATTTTGTATGATAACATGGTGAATAAATTTAAGTGGGGAAGCATGGATAAGCCAGGTGTTTACTTGGATGAAACCACCTTGCGCCAAACCCGCAATTTCCGCAATTTATTCTACCGTTTGGCCATGAAATTGGTTGCCGAAGGAGATAGTGCT
>RDYC01000008.1 GCA_004293295.1 Bacteroidota bacterium | reverse complement strand
CCATAGCAGCGGAAAAATGGGTTTTGCCATTGCCGAGGAGTTTGCGCGCCATGGTGCGGATGTTACGCTAATATCAGGCCCTACTGATTTAACGGTTATTAACCCTGAAATTAAACGCATTGATGTAACCAGCGCAGAAGATATGTTTTCAAAAACAGTTTCGCAATTTGATAAGTGCCACATTGCTGTAATGAGTGCCGCAGTGGCCGATTATACCCCTGAAAAGGTTAGCATCACTAAAATTAAAAAGAGTGGCGATGAGTTGCACCTTAAACTAAAAAAAACGAAAGATATTTTAGCGCATCTTGGGGGATTAAAAACTAAGAAACAATTGCTGATAGGGTTTGCACTTGAAACAGATAATGAGCTAGCTAACGCTAAACAAAAACTACAGAAAAAAAACTTGGACTTTATTGTATTAAACTCCCTTAAACAAAAAGGTGCAGGCTTTAGCCACAATACAAATAAAATAACCATTATTGATAATAATGGAGTTGTAACTCCTTATAAATTAAAATCAAAAACGGAGGTAGCATTGGACATTGTACAAAAAATAATTGGTTTACTTCATGCATAAATACTTATTGAGTTTACTATTAATGGCCTGTTTAAATCAAACTTGGGCTCAGGATGTAAATTGCAAAACCATCATCTTGGATAATCAAATTCAATTAACGGATAAGCGTATATTCCGATCGTTGGAACAGGCCATTACTGAATTTGTAAATAACAACAAATGGACGAATGATAAGATACAGCCAAATGAAAAAATTGAGCTTACCATACAACTTATCCCCAGTAAATTTGATGTGCAAAGCAATGGTATTGAAGCCAGCGCACAGATTATCTGCCAGCGCCCGGTGTATGGCAGTACCTATACCACTAACACGTTGAATATTTTGGATGAGGACTGGCGTTTTACTTACGTGGAGTTTCAGCGCATGGAGTTTAATGAGAACTCGTTCACCAGTAACCTCACCTCTTTAATTGCGTTTTACGTAAATTATGCAATTGGCCTGGATTATGACTCATACAGCTTGCTGGGAGGAACACCTTATTTTAACAAAGCCCTTGCTGTGGTTAACAACGCACAAAATAGCGATGGAAGCAGTGGATGGAAACCTTTTACGCGTAATTTACGCACCAGGTATAACTTGGTTGATAATATTTTAAATCCTCGTTTTGAGCCGGTTCGTGAAGCTTATTATAAATACCACCGCCAAGGGTTAGACCTGATGCATAAAGACGTGGAAACCGGGC
>RDYC01000303.1 GCA_004293295.1 Bacteroidota bacterium | reverse complement strand
GTCAAGCTTCGCGTCGTGACGGCCGGCGGTCCGCGTGCCGTCACGGCCAGAATGAAAAACCGAATCGACCATGCGCTATCGTCGCACGACGCCAAGTTTTATCGCTGTGTCCGATCGGTTGAAGGGTTTGATTTGTATGGGGCAATAGAAGAGTGTAGCGAATTGCTTGAACAGTATGGCGGGCATACCCATGCAGCAGGACTTACCTTAAAACTGGAAAACGTAAAGCCTTTTGCCGAAAAGTTTGAACACATTGTGGCCAATAATATTGATGAGCGCAGCCTCACTCCCGAAATTGAGTATGATGATGAAATTCCTCTTCGGGCAATTTCGCCAAAGTTTTTTAATGTGTTGAAGCAATTCTCTCCTTTTGGCCCGGGTAACATGAGCCCCATTTTTATGAGCCGAAATGTGTGGGAGGTTGGCGATGTGATGATTGTAGGAAACAACCACCTTAAAATGAGCATTACTCAGGAAGAGGGGGGACGTATTTTTAAAGCCATTGCATTTGGTTTGGGTGAACACTATGATAAGGTGTCGCAAGGCATCTCTTTCGACATTTGTTATACTGTTGAAGAGAACTACTTTAATGGACATGTGAACCTGCAACTGAACATTAAAGACATTATGTTTAGGTAAGTTATTACTAACTATTCCGCACATGAAATACCTTTTTGTCTGTATTTCGATAATTTTTATTTTGTTTGGAGTTACTGCCACAACCAACCAACACCAGTCTTCTTGTTTAGCAATCCAACAGCTTTTTATAAAGATAAGAGATGGCAAAATTCCTATGGCCGCTGCTATCCAAGAACTAAAAAAACTATTGGTTAAGCTTGAACAACAGCAACCGAACTCAACACCGACACTTGTTTTTCCAATTAAAGGGTACAATTGCAGCGCAATTGGCGGAAAAAACGGGAGTGGATTTATACCAAAGGGCTACTCTTTTTTTGATGGAAATAAACACAAAGGTCATCCTGCTCACGATATTTTTATTCGGGATAGTAATCAAGATTGTTTAGATGATAAAACTCATTTGCCAGTGCCTGTGGTATCTGTTTCCAATGGTATAGTGATTAGCGCAGAAAATACCTGGGCAGATACCAGTTTGTTGAGGGGTGGAAATTATATCTGGATTTATTCACCCCAGCACCATTCCTTATTCTATTATGCGCACCAATCAACAGTTACCGTTGCTGTGGGCGATGTGGTTAAAGCTGGTCAAACTATTGGTTATGTAGGACGCAGCGGATTAAACGCCAATAAAAAACGCTCGCCAACGCATTTACATTTTATGCAGTTAAAAATATCCCCTCAATACCAACCCTACCCTGTAAATCCATTTTCTGCACTTTGTAATAATAAACCAAGCTAATTCGTGTTATACATTACGATGATGAAAATATACCTCCTATTAAGCGCGTTTGTTTTTCCAAACATTTCTTGCCTTAAAAACACCTTTTCTCAATCACTTACTAATCCTAAAGGAACTACTATTGAGGAGCGGTTTATTACTCCTCAACATTTCGAACGGGAGAAAGTTGCGAATCAAACTTTTGCGTATTACCTCAGAAATTTAAAACTAAAGCCAAACAATAGTAAGGTTTTGTATTACAATGGCCAAGAGAAAGAAGCACAGGTACATGAGGCTGTTGTTCAAATTGACGTAGGCAAAAAAGACCTTCAGCAATGTGCTGATGCGGTTATGCGTTTACGTGCAGAATACCTATTTAAACAGAAAAGGTATGCCGATATTCATTTCAATTTTACCAATGGTTTTAATGCAGCATATTTAAAATGGGCCAATGGCTACAGGATTAAAGTAAATGGTAATCAATGCCGCTGGACGAAATCAGCAGACTCTTCTTATTCATACGAAACATTTAGAAAGTACCTTGATGTGGTTTTTACTTATGCAGGAACCTTGTCTCTTTCAAAAGAGTTAATACCCAGGGCATGGAAACAAATGCAAATTGGTGATGTGCTTATTTTTGGCGGCTCTCCCGGGCATGCTGTTCTTGTAGTGGATATGTGTTATGAACCAAAGTCAGGGAAAAAAATGTTTATGCTTGCGCAAAGTTATATGCCTGCACAAGAAATTCATGTGCTTAAAAACGAAAACAATCCTGCCGCATCTCCTTGGTATGAGTTAAACGAAAACATAGACATACAAACCCCGGAATGGCCTTTTACGCAAAACCAATTGAAACATTTTAATTAGCGCAACCGCTACATTTTCCCAGCATCGTAATAATGTTTTTCATAATAGGCTTCCTCTAAGTTATTAATCATTACCCCTTTGGAGGTACTTACATGTGCAAACCAACCATCCTTTAAATAAACCCCAACATGCGACACTTTACTGGATTTAATTTTAAAAAAAACCAGGTCTCCTTCTTCTAAATTGCTTTTTCTTACGTGTTTGCTTTGTTTGTCCATTTCAGCAGCAGTGCGCGGGAGTTTTTTGCCGTACACCTGCTCATACAACAATGCCACAAAACAAGAACAATCAATGGCAGATTTTTGGCATGCACCTAATTTATGGGGTGTGCCTAACCAATCAGCTACAAAATGGTACAATTTTAAGTTGTCTTTAGCATCTACTTCTAAGTTTAACTTTTTACTTAATGCCGCAATTTCTTTGTTTTTAGAGGGCTTACCTGATGCTTGTTTTTTACTTCGGCATGAAACGCCAAACAACACAGTTGCAGCAAACAACAGCAGCAAAATTGACTTTTTAGGATAAAAAAACAGCACCAACAATATTACTATCATTGGTGCTTATTGCTATGCACAAATACACATTGTATTATGCATAAGTGTATGCTTTAGTTGTTTGCGGTGAATTCTTCCTCCTCCTCTTCCACTTCTTCCAAATCTTCATCTTCTAATTCAATCCATTCTGCATCGTCATCATGAAACACCACTTCCATATCAAATGTATGGATGTTTACATCGTCATCATCATTAAACCAGATACACTCTAACTGGTTATTTGACAATACGTTAGAAATGGTCATTAAAGGACCTCCGGAATTAACGCGAACCGTGTCGCCTTTGCTAAATTCAATTTTGTTTTCCATGATGGTATTGCATTAGTGCAATACAAAATTGACCTTACTTTGGCGTGTGGAAGTTAATTTATCACTAAGTTTTGGTGAAATAATTATACCACAGGCTTAAATCCCTCAAAGGCGTGTAACAAAATTCCTTTTTCATGATACTATTTGGTTACACAAGCAATCAACTTAAAGTATGGTGCTTTTTATTGATTAACTTCAATTTTATTTAAAATCTACTATTTACAATGTATCGATTCCTAATTTATAGCTAAACCTATCAAACAAATCTTTAAAGTATCTGTTATACAACATTATGAAAAAGATTATTGTTTTGACATTCATAGTTTTGACATTTGCTATCTTACTCAATTCTTGTAAAAAGCAAAACGAAATAGAGGAGACTGTAGCCAATGATAAATGGATGTTAGTTCCATTCAATTTTTTCACCCAAGGTGGTTATTTTTTTGAAGACAGAGATGGTAATATTGCTTACAGACATGGGGAAACATTATATCTGTTTGATGAAAAAGGCTTTTTAAAAACTGTGCAAGCATTAAATATACCTAGCAACGAAAGTAGTGGTTTTAACTTTAGGCGAGATGGGGAAATTCTATCAAAACAAAGACCTTTTAATTCCATGAGTAGTGATTTTATATTTTATCATAAAAGACATGGCCCCTTTTCATACTCAAGACCAACCATGCTAGATATTCGTAAGCTAGATAGCGCTGGCAAATACATAGCTGAATACTATATTCATGATATTTTCCCCAATAATTTACCTACTGGATTATCAAATAGTGGATGGATTTTTGCTTCAAAATATCCTGATGCAATTTCATTGCATGGTAATAAAAATGCTCAACCAGTGTTCATTCAAATGTTTGATCATAATATTGGCACTGAATATGATTTGCCTAAAGACATTTTGTATGGTAGGGCGAACTCAAATTCAACTCATATATGCTTATATGCGCCAGCAACTAGTAAAACATTTACCTTCGATCGTTTTTTAAAGTTAGTTGGAACTCAAGAAAAGAATAGTTTAGTGCCCAATATTATTGTGGTTGGCAATTTTGTGATGAAAACAACTGATGGATACTATCTTTCCGAAAATGCAATTCAATTAAAAGCTAAGATACCCGGATTATCAAATGAATCGAAAATCTTTCATGCCAAAGACTCTTTACTCCATGTCTACAATAATGGGTCTTATTCAACCGTCAATGCAATTACTGGAGTTAAGGTATTTACGTTTGACACTAAAAGTGAGAAAATGCCAATTAGTATTGACACCGTGCATACCGTTGACTATTATAGAACTAAAAAAGGGATAAGTTATTTAGTTACCTCTAGGGGAATAGTTATAACAAATTAATTGCTTCATAATAACTACACCACAGGCTTAAATCCTTCAAAGGCTTGTAAAAAAATTATTGCAACAAGCTAAAAAGCGCAGGTAAGAATATTAGTTGCGGACAAGCTTCCCCCTTCTATTTCATCAATTCTCCTGCCCACAGCCTTTGCAGAAAATCTTTCCAAGGCAAAACAAGGATGTTGTCTATTAATCTCGGTAGGGGTTCATTGCAAACAACGATCAACTTCTTGGTTTTGTATTCTTCTGAAAACTTTCTCAGGCCATTGAGGTGGCGAGAGGATATGTTTGCGGTTGCTTTTACTTCTACTGCGACTTCATTATCCCCTAAAATAAAATCAACTTCAATTTGTGATGCTGTTCGCCAATAATAAACTGGGTATCCTAAACCCGAATAATGGCTGTGCGAAAAAATTTCAGTGTAAATAAAATGCTCAAAAGCATTTCCAAAAGCCTCACTACCAAGCTGAATTTCGCCCCGTTTGAGTAGGTAGTTGACAATCCCCACATCAAAAAAATAAAATTTGGGTGCATTGATAACCCTTCTTTTAGGTTTCTTTTGATACGATGGTACAAATCTGCCAATTAGGGTGTCTTCAAGAATTTGAAAATATTCCTTTACTGTTGGAGATGAAACCCCACAATCAGCAGCAATATTGGTGAAGTTTACCATTTCACCGTTGCTGAATGCCGCAGCTTCTAAAACTCTTGAAAAAGATTGAATATTTCTGATTTTTGCCTCAGCAGCTATTTCGTCCCTCAGATAGTTACCAATATAGGCTGAAATCAGTTTTTTTGAACTGGATGCCAAATAATGCCTGGGCAACAAACCGTTGTTTAATGCTTTTAATAAATCAAAATCCGGAATTTCGCTACTTACCAACGGATATAACTCATACCTTAGCGCTCTTCCTCCCAATAGATTATACCCGCCTCTCACAATTTTTCTTGAACTCGAACCGCTTAAAATAAACCGTGTTCCATTATTGGTAATCAGCCACTGTACTTCATTTAATAACTCAGGTATGCGCTGTACTTCATCTATAATCACAAGTGGGTTTTCTTTATGAGCTAGTATATTTTCCCTTAAAACCGAGGGCTGTTTTGATAGTTTTTCATAAACGTCCGAAAGCAACAAATCAAACCAAACTGCATTAGGGTATAGCATTTTTAACAACGTGCTTTTCCCTGTTTGCCTTGCTCCCCAAAGAAAAAAGCTCTCGTTTTCGGCATCAATAAATACTTGATTTCTGCTCAACATGGCGCAAACATACTTTATTTTATCATGATAAACTAAAGTAATACTTTATTTTATCATGTATTAATCTAACTTGTTTTGATGGTATAGCCTTGAATACCAGCGAATCATTATACCACAGGCTTAAATCCTTCAAAGGCTTGTAAACAATCATTGCAATAATGCATGCTCCTACAAAGGGTTGGCCCAAAAGGCGATTTCATTTCGGTGTTGTTGCTTCCACAAAAAGGGCATTCGGTATGCTCAAGCAGCTCTTGGGTAACTTCGCCTTCATGCTTTACGGGTGGGGCAAGCCCATGTTTTTTTAAACACATTAAACCACGTGCGGTAAGCTTGTTGCTGTTCCATGGTTTGTCGAAAGTGGTAACTACCTCCACTTGCTGAATACCCATTTCTTTAAGCCTTTCAGCTACCATGCCTTCCATCATCTTTATGGCAGGGCATCCCGTAAAAGTGGGTGTCATCTCCACATAAACGTTACTTTCTCCGCGCACTTCCACCTTGGTGATAATACCCATATCAACCATGCTTAACGTAGGTATCTCTGGGTCTTTAACCACCTCAAGGGCATCCCAAATATCTTGTTCGGTATATGTTTTTGTTGTTACCATTCTGCGCTTGGGTCTACTCTAAACACTTCACTCATTTCTTCTACCAATGGTTGTAGGTGCTCAGAATGTATTCCTTTTCTTCCTCCATCCACAGGATTCCACGTATTTTCATCCGGTATTGATAAGTTTGCTTTTGCCAGCACCGGGGTGATGGCTTGCATCCAACGGGTTTTTAATTCTGCCTCACCATCAAAAACACCATCTGCTTTTAATTGCGCCTCAAACGGCCCTTCTTCAAACAACCCCAATGCATAGTTCCACGCATAGTTTAATGCTGATTGTAACCTTAAATGGCTCTCTTCGTTAGCTACACCCAATTTTGTTATCCAAACATTGGCATGAAAAACGTGGTACTTTAGTTCTCCCTTAATTTTACGAGCTACCTTGGCTAATGGTTCGTAATTGCTTGTTGCGAGCATCTCAAACCTCAATTGGTCTGCCACATCATACAAAAAGTGACGCATTAAGCTAAAATCATAATCGCCATTAGGCAATTCTAAAAACTGTGCATTGTGAAACTGATTGGCGTTGCGTGTAAAAGCTACAATATCTGGTTCTTGTTCCCCAAGTTCATGCAACAATTGAAACAAGGTTTGTGATTGCCCTATTTTATCTTGTGCCATGGATGAGAACGCGATGTCTTCTTCCAAAATAGGACCTAATCCTGTCCATTCGCTATTGCGGTGGCCAATAATCAGAAGGTCATCAGCCATTTTGTATAATAATTCTTTTACTGCGTTTGTGTTCATATGATTAAAGTTTTGCGGGTGAATAAACACCTAATGAAAGATTAAAATATTTTTTGTTTAAAAGTTGTAAATCCAAAAGAATATGAGTGACACAGAAAATTCGCAATTAGATAAAACCCAATTAGAGAATCAGCTGTTACTAGCAGAAAAAGAAAAATTTTTAAGGCTTTATGATTTTATAAAAGCAATTCCTAAATTAGAAGAAAATATGGAAAAACATTCTAAATTAAATATTTATGATAAA
>RDYC01000302.1 GCA_004293295.1 Bacteroidota bacterium | reverse complement strand
CCATTATTAATCCGGTATTAAATAGGATGAAAACCAACACTTCGTTATTTATTGTTTTAAAAGGGTTTGTTTCCGAAGAAAACAGTGATTCCAATACCTATTTATTATCATTAAACCATGCCAATGCTGTGGCAAGTTATTTAATTGAAGCTGGGATTGAAGCAAACAGGATACAAACAATTGGCATGGGAAATACGGACTTTATTGGCAATCCCGACACACCGGAAGGAAGGGCTTTAAACAACCGTGTTGAATACTTATTGTACGAGAAGTAGTTTTTAAAACTGACAATTTTGGCATGATTATTATATTTGTACGGGTATGAAAAAATGGTTGTTGTGTATTTTGGTAACGATGCGCCTGTTGTCAGCTAATGGACAACAACTGAATCCTGATACAATATTGGAGCGGGATTTACCTGTGTTTATAACGGAAGCAAAGCGCGACCCTGAATATGAAAAGCGCTATCAAAAGTTGGTTAGGGATGTTAAAAAGGTACTGCCCTACGCTAAATTAGCTGGTTTTAGGTTTCAGCTTATGGAACAAAACCTGCAACTCTTACCCAATGATAAAGCCCGAAAATCATACTTAAAAAGAACAGAAGAGGCCATTAAGGATCAGTTTATGGATGATTTAACTAACCTCACCTTAAACCAAGGCAAATTACTAATTAAGCTTATACACCGAGAAACCGGAAAGGATACGTATGATTTGCTGAAAACCTACAGGGGGAGCCTCACAGCTATTTACTGGCAAGGATTGGCCAAGG
The DNA here is from genome assembly GCA_004293295.1 of Bacteroidota bacterium. Classification (GTDB taxonomy): domain Bacteria; phylum Bacteroidota; class Bacteroidia; order UKL13-3; family UKL13-3; genus UBA6183. Next base: position 6,702 of record RDYC01000302.1, on the reverse strand, counting down.
CTTTTTCAGCTGACTTAAAGAATGAGTACAATCCGGTTGAGGATTGGCAAATAGAAAAAATAATTAAGGAACTTGGCTTTGAATAACCCATTAATACCACACTTATGAAAACATCATTTTACCTTCTGATTGTTGCAATTATACTAAGTGGCTGCACCGCCACCCACTTTGGTACTTTTACCGGAAGTTCGGTAATGATTCCTGCTGAACACCGTTATGCCGGTTCCGTTTCCGGAGCAGCTTCTGCTTCTTACTTTTTAGGTGAGGGTGGACTATTTGCCCAAGGACTTGCAGCTGAAGCAAGGGCCAATATGCTTAGTAAATTCCCTGCACGCGATGGGTTAATATTGGCAAATTTTACCACTGACATCAAAACGAGTTACATCCTTTGTTTTACCAAACGTACCCTGATGTTAACCGCTGATGTTATTGACATTAAACAAACCACGTTGCCTTATGGTCTTAAAAATGGTTATTTTTTAAACGATACCGTTTTTTTTGAATTGCCCACATTGAAAGAGCTTATTGTTAAAAAGAGAATTAATAAAGAGAGAATTAAACCGGATGATTATTTGATAAATTTTGATGAGTCCTGGATGATAGGCGATTCAATACCGGTGCTATTTATTAACGATAAAATGATTGGTGGAAGCATTGTTAAGCTCCACGACCAATATGGTGTTTTATGCAAAACAAACATTGAAGGCAAAACCATTTATGTACGCAAGCATCCTCGCTCAATCGCTTTCCGATTAAACAATCCTTAATACCTCATCAACAAAGGCATATTCATCCTTTTGGTTAGAGGCAATAACCACCAAGCGATTGGTTTTACATTTTTTTATTTGCTCTTGATACCAAGTCATCCCTTTCTCATCCAGATTGGTACAAGGCTCGTCAAACAGCAACACCGGTGAACTGCTATAAAAGGCTTGGGCAAGTTTTACTCTTTGTTTCATACCACTGCTAAAGTGTTTTATTTTTTTATGGGCACTAGCTGTTAACCCAATTTCTTCAATAAGCTGGGTGATGGTAACTTTGGATTGAAGTGGTTTAAATTGGTGGTGAAAATGCAATTGCTCCACTAACGTTAACTCTTCGGGTAATTCTAAGTATGGGGCAACAAATGAGGTGTATTTAAACACATCAGCAGGCAATATTGGGGTTTGGTGATTTTGTACCTGAAGTTTACCCTTTGTTGGGGTTTGATAGCCAAATATGATTTGGAGTAATGTTGACTTACCACTGCCATTGTTACCAGTTATGGCATATGATTTACCTTGTTCAAGTTTAGCTGATAAGTCTTTAAACAGCCACTGCTTTCCGAATCGCTTACCAACCTCATGCAAGTTAACCTCAATGGCCTCCATTAAAACCTGCTGCGTTGCTGGAACCCTTTCATTACTCCGCGTTCTGAATCTCCGATGAAGCTTAAAATCTCATCTCTTTCAGGGGTTGGAGGCATTTGCGTTTGTACGATTTTTAATGCTTTGCTTACGTTGGTATTATGCACAAACAGCATGCGGTATATTTCTTGAATTTCGCTTATTTTCTCGTTGGTAAAGCCGCTCCTTCTTAAACCAACAGAATTGATCCCCTCGTAAGAAAGTGGGTAACGACCTGCTTTTACAAAAGGAGGTACATCTTTACTTACCATGCTTCCTCCTTCTATCATAACATGACGGCCAATATTTACAAACTGGTGAACTGCTGATAATCCTCCTATTCTTGCATTGTCTTCTATGGTTACGTGTCCGGCTACCTGCACCCCATTTGCAATAATTACATTATTACCAACCACACAATCGTGCGCCAGATGAACATATGCCATAATTAAGCAATTTGCCCCCACAACTGTTTGCATTTTATCAACGGTACCCCTGTTAATGGTTACCGCCTCCCTAATGGTGGTATTATCTCCAATAATTACTTGTGTTTCTTCTCCATTAAATTTTAAATCTTGTGGCACTGCACCAAGCACTGCACCGGGAAACACCTTACAGTTTTTACCAATAATGGTGTTTGGAAATATGGTAACATTTGGACCAATCCAGGTTCCTTCACCGATAACTACATTTTTGTGAATCACGGTAAATGGTTCTACCACCACATTTGAAGCAATTTTCGCCTGAGGATCTATATATGCAAGACTTTGAATCATTAGTATTTTAAGTTTTGTTTGCCCTTGTTTAAAAGAGCTTTTCAAGTATAGTTTATTTTTTAGCTACCTGTGCCATCAAATCAGCTTCACAAACCAATTTCTCTCCAACAAATGCCTGTCCTTTCATCACACAAACACCTCTCCTTATTGGTGCTATCATATCTAATTTAAGCAGTAAAGTATCACCGGGTAATACTTTCTCCTTAAACTTGGCATTATCAATCTTCATGAAATAGGTGTTGTAGTTTTCCGGATCATCAACCTGAGAGAGTATCATTACCCCTCCTGCTTGCGCCATTGCTTCAATTATCAGCACCCCCGGCATTACGGGATTATTGGGGAAATGTCCGGGAAAAAATGGTTCGTTAATGGTAACATTTTTAACCGCAACAATGTGACTTTTACCCATGCTAATTACCTTATCTACCAATAGAAACGGGTATTTATGGGGTAAAAACTTGCTGATTTCGTTAATGGTGTAAACGGGCTCTTTGTTTGGATCGTATTTGGGTATGTTGTTATTAGCCCTTGATTTTTTAATCAATGCCTTAATGCGTTTACCAAACTCCACATTAGCGGCATGTCCGGGGCGTGCAGCCATAATTTGGGCTTTAATAGGTGTACCAATCAAGGCCAAATCTCCAATCAAATCAAGTAATTTATGACGTGCAGGCTCGTTATGAAAGCGCAACTCAACGTTGTTTAATATGCCCTCTTTTCTCACCTCTACCTTGGGCTTATCAAATAATTTTGCCAAGTGCTCCATCTCATCATCTTCTATAATTCTATCTACAATAACAATGGCATTATTTAAATCGCCACCCTTAATAAGGCCATGCTTTAACAGCATTTCCAACTCGTGGAGGAAGCAAAATGTTCGGCAACTGGCAATATCTGTTTCAAACTCCTTTAAACTGGTAACTGAGGCATGTTGGCTGCCAAGCACCGGAGAGTTATAGTCTACCATAACAGTAAGGCGGTAATCATCGAGTGGCATGGCTATCATTTCAACGCTACGATCGCCTTCGTTATAATAAACATTGTGGGGAATGGCAAAGTACTCGCGCTCATGCTCCAATTCCTGTATACCAGCTTCTTTAAGTGCCTTGATAAAGTAACGGGAACTGCCATCCATAATGGGTGTTTCGGTGGCATCAGTTTGCACCAAACAGTTATCAATTTCTAGGCCGGCTAACGAGGCCATTACATGTTCAACAGTGGCAACCCTGGCACCATTTTGTTCAAGGGTGGTTCCGCGCGAAGTATCCACAACATTATCTACATCTGCATCAATTATGGGCTGTCCGGGTAAATCTATGCGTTGAAATTTAACTCCATGATGGTCTGGTGCAGGCAAAAAAGTAAGTGTAACATTTTCGCCTGTGTGTAACCCTACACCACTTATGCTAACTGCTTTTTTAATTGTTGTTTGTTTCACTTGCTTCTTTATTTTTACTATTCGTTAATAACCGTTCTAATTCAACCAACTTTTTCTCCATATCAGGCAATCGTTTAAACACAGCGGCTGATCGGATGGCACTTTTTACCTCAAACGCAGGGCTGCCAAACCACTTGCCTTTAGGTTCTTTAATACTTGTTCCAATGCCGCTTTGTGCGCCAAACTGGCTACCATCGGCTATGGTAATGTGACCTGCAAATCCAACTTGCCCTCCAATAACACAATGTTTGCCAATTTTGGTACTTCCTGCAACACCACTTTGAGATGCCATAACGGTATGCTCTCCAATTTCAACATTGTGCGCAATTTGAACCAAGTTATCTAACTTAACACCCCTACGTATGATGGTACTTCCCATTGTGGCCCTATCAATACTGCAATTGCTGCCTATTTCTACATCGGCTTCAATAATCACATTGCCTATTTGGGGAATTTTTTTGTATGTTCCATCTTCTAGTGGTGCAAAACCAAACCCATCACTGCCAATAACAGTACCCGAATGAATAATGGTATTGTCACCTATCTCGCATAAGTGATAAATTTTAACCCCGGGATATAGGGTTACATTTTTTCCGAGCTTAGCCCCCGGGCCAATATAAACCTGTGGATGAATTTGGCAATCCGGTCCAATAATCGCCTCGTTACCAATATAACTTTGGGCACCAATAAATGCTGAAGCATCAACACGTGCATTGGTTTCAACAACAGCAGTTGAGTGAATGCCCGCCCTGCCCTTTGTAATACCAGCAAACTGCTCCAATAAAAAAGTAAATGAGGCATAAGCGTCATCCACTTTAATAAGGGTGGTTGTTACTGCGGCAGAGGGTTCGAAACTTTTGTTAACCAAAACTGCAGTGCTTTGGGTGGTGTAAATATGTGGCTCATACTTAGGGTTTGCCAAAAATGACAATGCTCCGGGTTTGCCTTCCTCTATCTTGGCAACCGTATTGAGCAAGGCGTTTTCATCACCTACAACGTGGCCATTCAGTAGCGTACTCAGTTCTTTTACGGATATTTGCATCAAGTTTGAGTGTCAGTTAAATCGTGGCAATTTATATATTTTCGGGTAACATAAAAAGTATTTGGTTACCGGAAGTGCTAATGCACTGATGTTGTACTGGTCAGAGGCAGTGGCTATATCTGCTGTATTGCCATTTTTATACATCACTTTTATGTTAAAACCATCTGGGCTGTATGCCTTGTTGCTTACACTATCTGTAAACACATAGTACCCTGCCTCTTCAAACGAAATGCCTTTATCCTTGGCTACCGCTTCTTTTAAAAATTGCACTTCGTTATCGGTAAAGGGTTCGTTTCTAAGCTCAATCCTTGGCAGTTCCCTATCTCGCAATTGCTTGCACAAATCACTCAATACCAAATCATCATGATCGCACCACACTTTTATGGCCGAAAATATATCGTGGTCATCCAACTTGCTATACCGCTTTAATACCTCAGGATTGTTTAAAAACTCTTCTTTACCGGGGAGATGGTATAAAAAGTAACTGAAATCGGGGGAAGCGAAAAGGGCAACCTTGTTTGAGGCCAATAAGCTGGCGCGTTCCATAATTTTAACCAGTACACTTTCTGCTGCTACAACTGTTTTATGCAAATACACTTGCCAATACATTAACCTACGGGCTATTAAAAACTTCTCAATGCTGTAAATTCCCTTTTCATCAATAACCAACTCATCATCAACTACGTTAAGCATGTTAATAATTCTGTCGTGCCCAATTACCCCTTCCTGAACTCCGGTGTAAAAGCTATCCCTTCGCAAATAATCCAGCCTATCCATATCTAATTGACTGCTTACCAATTGGTGAAGAAACTTGCGGGGATATTGATTGGTGAAGATTTGGATGCATTTATCCAGTTTGCCATTAAATTGCAGGTTGAGTTGTTGCATAAAGGCAAGCGATAACTTTTCGTGATGCACATTCTTAACCAGTACTTGTTCAAGGGTGTGGCTAAACGGGCCATGCCCAATATCATGTAAAAGCACTGCCGCACATACTGCATCTTTCTCTTCGTTAGTAATGTTAACTCCTTTTGATTTTAACACCTCAACGGCTTGAACTGCCAAACTCATTGCCCCAATGACATGTTGAAACCTGGTGTGCAATGCCCCAGGATAAACCAGATTGGAAAGTCCCAATTGTTTAATTCGCCTCAACCGCTGAAAAACAGGCGTTTCTATTAAATCAAACAGAAGGGCTGAGTTGATATTGACAAATCCATAAACCGGATCATTGATAATTTTATTTTTGTTTGAAAAGGTTTGCACAATATTTGTCCTATAAAGCGTTGAATAGATAATTAACCTAGCAAAAATATACTTAATATGAACAATACCCACATCCTTTGGGCCGATGACGAAATAGAATTACTAAAACCTCACATTATTTTTTTAACCAATAAAGGCTACCTAGTTGATAAGGCAACAAGCGGTGTGGATGCCATTGAGGCTTGTAAAAAGAAGCATTATGACATTGTGTTTCTTGATGAAAACATGCCGGGCATAAGTGGGCTGGAAGCCCTTACCCATATTAAAAATATTTTGCCCGATGTTCCGGTGGTTATGATAACCAAAAGTGAAGAAGAGCACATTATGGAAGATGCCATTGGCAGTAAAATTGCTGATTATTTGATAAAACCTGTAAATCCAAATCAGATTTTATTGAGTTTGAAGAAGAATTTAGACCATTCGCGATTGATTTCCGAAAAAACAACTTTAGATTATCAGAAAGAATTCCGAAAAATTGCGATGGATATGGCAATGGTTCGTACCTATGAAGATTGGGTAGAATTGTACAAAAAATTATTATTCTGGGAATTAGAATTAGAAAATATCGAAGACCAAAGCATGGTGGAAATTTTGGAAAGCCAAAAAGCCGAAGCCAATATGCAATTTGGTAAATTCATCGAACGTAATTATGAAGATTGGTTCCAACCAAAAGCTGACAAGCCTTTTCTTTCTCATGAAATTTTTGGTGAATTAGTAGCGCCTGAAATCCGTAAAAAAGACAAGCCAATTTTATTCATTGTCATTGATAACTTGCGTTATGACCAATGGAAAGCA
>RDYC01000301.1 GCA_004293295.1 Bacteroidota bacterium | reverse complement strand
CCATTTTTCCGCTTTCCAAAGTTCCCATAGTTTGGGTAAAAACACACTTTGCGAGTCGCTTACTTTAACAGTGGCGGCAAATTCTTGATACGTGTAACCTCTCACGGAAGCGGTGTCGGGCAGCGAATCAACAACAGGTGTTTCAGGGTTATTGGTGGCAATGGTTTTTTTGTGGTCAGACTGGCAAGCCGATAAACCATAGAAAATGCCTACAAGAATAGAGAGTTTAATAAAAGTTGTTTTCATAAAAGCAATGGTTAAATAGTTGGTGTTATAGTATGTTTTGGCAATATATATCATACTAATGAAATTTTCAAAACGTTATCTAACGTTTAAGAATGAGTTAATGTAACATTTTAGCGATTGTAGGTTCTTTACAATAAGCTAAAAATGCCGACAGGATTTTTTATCCAGAGATGCCATTTTGATTATTCTTCTGTTTCATCAATTATTTACAATTGGTTATTACCAAGGAACGTGCTTCTTCAATTTTTAACTCAACGGCTTTTTTTGCATCCTGACACGCTGCTGCATGTTGGCGTAAGTTAACATAAGTCAGGGCTCTTTGATAATAGGCTTCCCCATAACCTGGTTTAAGGTTAATGGCCATGGTAAAATCATTAATGGCCTGTTGCTCGTTTTTAAGTTTAGATTGCACGATGCCTCGGAAGTAAAAAGCATCTGTATGTTTTGCGCGAAAGGAGATTACTTTATTATAATCAAGCAGGGCCTTTTGATAATCTTCATTAATTTGGTGAGCCCAAGCTCGGTAATAATACGCATCTACATAGTTGGAATCTAACTGTATGGCCCTGTTAAATGCCAGTATTGCTTTATCGTAATTTTCATTGCGATAAAATTCAATACCCATTTGGTATATTTTTTCTTTATCCGTTGTTTGTGCAAATACACTGTGCGATAATATGAGAAAGAAAACCAAGGCTTTATTCATGACACAAAATTAAGTGTTATAAGGGGTATTGCAAGTACCAACACCTTTTTCCAGTGCTGTTTTTAGTTCCTTGGTTTTCGTGGCTTTTAAACCCATTAATTTTTGATGAGTTTAAAGTTGGCAAGTTTTTCTTTATTGGCTATTTGCAAATGGTAGGTTCCAATTGCCAAATCATCAATATAAATCATGTTTTGATAGGTACTTTCACCAATTTGTATCTCCTTCACTTTTCGGCCAACCAAATCCAATACGGTTATGGTAGCCCCCATAAGATTGGTTTCTGCATCTTTAATCATAATTTGATGAGTTGCCGGATTTGGATAAATGCTTATGGAAGTATTGCGGGCAATGTTTTCTATGCCATTGTTATTGCTGATGGTAAGGGATAAATTAGCCACGTTGACACATTGCTGCTGGTTAACAAGCGTTACTCTTAATTCTCCTTTCCCGATGTTTAACCATTGCACATTAATCTGGTTGGTGCCTTGCCCTGAAGTGATATTTCCATTAAGAATCTCCCACTGATAACTCATCCCTAATTGTTGTTGTACTGAATAGGTATATGTGGTGTTGGTGCCGATGTTGATTTTTGGTCCGGCAATTGAATCAATAATCGGTAATGCAAAGATATTAACTAAGGCCGAATCAAGAATGGTACAAGTACCATCATAAAAATAAGCGTGTAACCAAATTTTTAATGGATTTTGTGGTGTAGGTTTTACTGTTAATAAACTGGGTTTAATACACCTTTGATTAAACTGATTTTGTACCAATATGTTGCGTTGGGCAGGATAATCCCATAAAGCATTTTCTGATGTAGAGGTAGTGAAATTAGGCAATGGAGTTAAGTCGCTGGTATAACAAATGTTCAATGGGTTTGGCCGGGTAAGGATAATATTGTTTTTAATTATGTTAACCAAATAAACGGAAGTGTCCCAATAGCCTGTTTTATCGCGGCTGAATAGTTTTACTTGATAAGCCCCACTTTGTTTGTATTGGTGAACAGGGTTTGGACCAAGCGCAGAGTCTCCATCACCGAAGTGCCAGATTAATTTTTCAATGTATGAACCATTTGGCCATTGCGTATTTGGATTCCCTGCATTTTTTCTCCAGTAGTTTGTGGTGTCAATATGCATGGCATCCCAAGGTGCATTTAACACTCCTAACGGAGCACCATTGGCATCCCACAACTGATTGGGATTCATTATCGGATCGCTTAACGCGCAATCAGGTCGCCAGTACCTTACAGAATCTATAAAGTATACAGGTTCATTCACACAAAATGTGGTGTTTACCTGGTTGTTTCTATCCACTATTTTAAAGGTATCAATCATTCCACGAACAATTAAATGATTGCTAGTTTCAACTGCTTGGCAACCGGAGAGGTTTTCAATAACATGAAATATAGGTTTTGGAGTGGCATCGGCTCGCTTACAATCAGTATCCCATGAACTTGAATTAAACTTGTGTTTAACAGGCAAAAGCATCAATGCGCGGTCTTGATACTCCGGTTTGTACCACTTGGTAAGGGTGTCTTTATAGGCTATGGTATAGTTTACAGCACATTCAGTAACTAGCAGAGAATCATTTGTTGGGTTAGGGCCAAGTATAAGCATCGTACCATTCGGATTTGAAACGGGATTGTACAAACGATTGCGATAATTTTCACGCCAAATGGTATCTAAATTTACACCGGGTATACCATTCGGAAATGGGGTAGTTTTTTTAATGCTCAATGAAGTTCCACAAGGGGGCGATACCAATTCATACCGCACTCTTCGTACTCCATTTATAAATGTGCCGTTGTTGGTGCCCGGACTATACCAAAAGCTATCAACAGTAATCTCATTATCTCCCCATATTATTGCACTGTAACTTATGCGTTGTTGGGAACTATCTTTATACATAAAGTTAATTTCATCATTCGCCTTATAGAGTTTGCACGCCTCACTATTTACTCCGTTTGCACCAACTGTTGGGTTGATAAAAAATTGGCCATTTACAGGCTTGAAGTTTAAAAAGTTATGGTACCATATGGTATCACTGATACAAATATTGGTATGATTACCAGAACCAACAATCAAACCAACGGTAACATTTCCGTCTGCACTGGCGGGAGTTAATGTGTTGCCACCGAGAATAGTATTTGGTCCATAATGATACCAGGTACTGGCTCCTGTGGGTGCTTGCCAAAATTGGGTGGGGTTGCTCCAATCTGCAATATTTGAAAAAACGGGGCGTATTAAGCCACCCGCAGTGGTACCTCCCTGCCAATTAACAAATCCATCTAAAACGCAAGGGGTGTTGTCTCTTCTATCAGCTAAAGAGTCATGATTTAGCATGATAAATGTTTGTCCGCAATTCGGGTTAACTCCCGGATAATCTCCCAGTGCACTATTGATGGCATCAAAGTGAAAACGGATGCCATTTCCTCCTTGGCTAAATCTGCCAGAACATTCTTTGCCTGATTTGCCAAGTCCTCTTGCATCGGGTTTGGTTAACGCCAATTGAACGGTGGTTTCGTGGTTGCAATCCAAACTGTCTAATACCAAAAAGTCAGTAGTTCCCCAGGAGTTTCCACTCGCATGGTTTGCACTATCTTGATGCATGAGTTTTACTGTTAAACATTTTTGCACTTCACGGTCAAAAATATACCGATACAAGGTTTTATTGGCTGATTGCCGAGGCAACGGTTGTTGATAAGAATAGTTGTAAGTTTTACCGGTTTTAGGCAATTGGTAACTTAGCCCTCCGGGTTGAGCAACAGGATCTACCCATAATAGTTTTGGAAGCATGTTATACTCTCCTTGTTCCAAAGCAAAAGGGTCGGGCGTGCCTCGTTTAATTTGAATTTTTTGATATGGAACCAAATCTTGCGGACCACTTGCGCTGCTTATATTATCAATTCTAGGCCAAGGCTGAGTCAAACCGGAAAAGGGATCTGTCCATGTTCCTTGTGTTAAGGAGAAAGCTCCGGTAGCGGGATTCAGATAAACAGGCTTACCCCAGTATAAGGTATCAATAGGCATTACCCAAATCTTTTTTGGATTGGCTGTTGGTAAAGTATCAGCAGGGTTTCGGGTATATTTTGTAAAATCCCAAGGCATAAAGTCGTGTCCATATCTGTACCATTGGTAAATAACATCCCAATCTGTATAGCGATGAACAGGAAGTGTATCTAAAGAGAAATTACAATCCAACCGTTTGCCCGGGTATTTAATTCCATTCATGGTCCAGTACCCGGTGCTGTTGTTTAATTGTTGCAAACCGGCCTGGTATTGCCACCCGCCTGATTGAGGCCATCCGGTATTAGGCACCAGGTATGATGTACATTTGGGTGCAACATCATCTCCAAAATCCCATAAGCGAAAAACACGTGAAGATTTGTAATACACCGAGGTATTTGGGAATTCAATGGGTTGTGTGATGCTACATTGGCTTTTTTGTGACGGGTCAATCGCTATTTGTTGCTGCATGTTTTCAATGCTGCTTTTGGGTCCTAAAATCTCAATGGTATCCGTTGCAAATGTGTCGCATGGCCCATTAATAGATAACCGTACGATATATTTTCCTGGGTTTTTATAAGTATATGATGGCCACCAATCACGGTTATTTGTGCCTTGTTGCCCTCCACCATGTGCATCTCCGAAGTTCCAGAGAAAACTGCCATTCCCGGAAAAATCAATGGGTGTTTGTTTAAAATAAATTGTGGTGCCATTACCTGCAAAGCAAGCCGAATCAAAACGTTTAAAAGTGTCTTGTTTATTCAGGGTTGGGGTAATATCAAAAATAGGAGAAACATTTTTTGGAACAATGGTGCTTTCCTGAGTCAAGCTAAAGGTGTCACGGCAACCACTGGTATCTTCAACTATCAATGACGGATAGAATGTGCCTGAAGCAGTATAAACATGCGAAATGCTATCATAATTTCTCAAGTCATTTGGCAAGTTCCACGGTTTTGCCGCAGTGTATTCTGAACCATCACCAAAAATCCACTTGTAGTTTTTTAACCGAGATAAGGTTACGTTCAAGGTAACATTATCAAATAGCCAAGTTGAGGCATAACAACCTCTTGAACCGAAAACATTAAATTCTGGCGAAAGATTATTTAAAACGGTAAGTTCATTAGGGGTGTTTGGAATGCTCATAACCTCAGACTCACATCCTAAAGAATCAACAACTTGTTGAGTAATAAGAAATTTATTTGAGAAAGAATAACTTTTCGTCACAATTTGGTTAGGTGTGGGAAGATAAACGTCTTCTGTTGTAGCATCTCCCCATACCCAAATCTCTCGCACTATTTTATGGTCGCCCGGAGTGGCTGTGCTTTTAAGGATAAAGCGGTTATTTCTAAAACATTGGATATGCGCATTCATTATAGTAAACCCGGCAGTTGGCAGGGTGTGTACCTTGCAAGCATACGTTTGAGTAATTCGTGCTCCGTTTGACAGTTTTACTTTAGCTGTTATTTGATAAGAACCGGGTGCAGTATATTTATAGAAATTTCCGAAAACGGTTGTGGGGCCTGCCAGCTTTACTTCAGGAATGCTATCTGAGTTGTAATCTATAAAAACAGAATCAACCGTAACACCTAGCGGAAGGTTATTGATTGTTATGGAGGTATTGGTAAAATCCTTAAAACAAATTTTATCTGGGAAGGTACTTAATGATAGTTGTTGCGCTTGGGTAACCATGCCAATTAAGCATACTAAAGTAGATAAAGCGGATTTTAGGTTTACAAACGGTTTAATGATTGAGTTCATAGGTGCGTTAATTATATTAAATAGATTGATAGCGCTCTTTAAAAGTTGCAAGTGGACGTAAGTTTTTAGAAAACGCATGTTATTTATGTGTAAGTGCGTACCCTTGATGAGATTTTGTAAAGGAATTACTTATGAAAGCTTATTGAGGGATGGCTAAATGATTTACGGGTTCTAACAAAAAAAGCCGCTGATGCGGCTTTTTTTGTGAAGATTTTCCAATGCTAAATTACATGAATTTATCTCTTAAGATATTGATTAAGTCAACAATAGCCCAAATGTAGCAGCCTCCGGCAGTTAAGATGAAAAGGATGTTCCAGCCAATTGGTTTACCTGCATACCATCTGTGAGCAGCCAATCCACCTAAGAAGAACCAAAGAAGAACTAAAATCCATTTTTCATCAAGTCCTTTTTTGTCTACTGGATCAGCACTTTTTAACTCTTTTACATTTTTTGCTTCAACAGTTGTGTTGTTAATAACAGTTTCTACATTGCTTTTTTTGCTGTCAACTGTTTGTTCTTTGTTAGCTTTTTTGTTTACAGGGAAAGAAGCGTAAACCGTGGTTGTTGAAATGATTGCCAAAGCAGCAATGGCTGCTAATGCCATTTTAAGTTTTTTCATAGTGTTTAGTAAAAATTTGTATTTTCGAATCTAAGAATTTTTTTGAATGAAGCAACTTTTTTTTACCCTCATACTTTTTTCTTTTAGTTATTTCTCACATGGTCAGAGTGGTAAAACGCACGAGTTTATTGGAACTTTACAGTTGTCGGATGGAAACATGATAACTTTTAAGATAAGTTTTAATGTAGATTTAACGGGTAATATAACTGATGGTGTTTCAGTGTCGGATATTTATGGTGCTGATAGAACTGCTACCACTATAAAGGGTACTTACGATACAATAGCTAAGAAAATTTCTTTTTACGAAGTAAAAAATATCAGCACAAAGGCCAGTAATGAACCGGAGGATTTCTGTTACGTGCAGGTGAAGGATGGCCGCATTAAAAAGGAAAAGGATAAAGTAATTATCATGGGCTCATTTAAGGGGAAATTTCCAAATGGGAAATCATGTGGAGATGGAAAAATTTATCTTATGGATAAAAACTTTCTGTTTAAGATGGGCGAAAAGGTGATGCAATCAGATCGTTTTAAGGAAATGGATTCAACAGGTAAAATGAAACAAGAGATTGCAGACTACAAGGAAAGAAATGAGGTGTTTAAACTATCGGTTAATGAGGAAGTGAAATTTAATTGGGAGGGGCAAGAGTTAACCCTAGAGTTATGGGATGGCGGTAACGAGGATAATGATGAGGTTGAACTTTACGTCAACAATAAAAAGGTACTGGATAGGCTAATCATTACCAGGAATAAGAAGGTGCTGGTGGTGCCGTTGCAAAGCGGTGTAAATGTGATAAAGGTGTTGGCAATGAATGAGGGTAGTGAAAAACCATGTACGGCAAACATTGCAATTAGAAATTCAACTCTTGTGGAACCAACTTATTTAAGGACTAAATTAAAAGTAGGTGAGCAAGCCTTTATTAAACTGACTGTTCGCGATGGTAAATAAGGTAATACACATATATGAAAAAAATATCCAATAAGAATAAAGCATTAGCTATTGGTGCAGTGCTTGCTTTAACAGGGGTTACCTTATTGGTATTACCTGCGGGTTATTTTGACGAAGGACAAGCCAAGTGTGTTTCTGTGTTACTGTTTGATATGGAGTGTTATGGTTGCGGCATGACGAGGGCAATACAACACCTGTTACATTTTGATTTTG
>RDYC01000300.1 GCA_004293295.1 Bacteroidota bacterium | reverse complement strand
GTTTATTGTTATGTCTACTCCGTCTTTAACAACACTTCCCAAAACTAATGGTGTAGGCGGTACAATTGGTGGTGTAACATTACCTATGCCTACGAACTCAATAAACATGACGATACGATAAGGGTCTAATGTTTGAAATTTCTCTGGGTAAATTCTTGGTGTGTTTAACGGATATTGCTGTACAGGTAAGCTAGCATTGTAATTTAAACCACTATTAAATGGCAAAGTTGTTAATACATCTGTTGTATTTGGGTTTGCAGGATGGTTAGGGTCGCTAGTTGTTGCACCTCGTCCGTTGGGTATTAACCAAGGAGGTGCTATGTAAGGGTCTTTCCCTTTTGTTTTATTAACCCAAATATTAAGCCCATTGGGTATATGTTTTAACTCAATAAACTTATCTTTGCTACCTCCCGTTTTAGTACCAACCCCCGAAAAATCAAGGTCGTTAGGGTCGTTACCTATTACGGTTCTACCTCTATAATCTATAACCTCCTGCCAGCCTGCTGGTATTTCGTTTGCTGGTTTACGCCAAAGCAACATACCCCCCCTTGCGCCAAAAACGCTAGGCATCATAGGTGCGGCAATTTGCTCTAGCAAAGTTATACGCTTAATTAAATCATCATAACTGCCACCTGCCGAACTCCCGTTTGATGCTTTCCCTGGTGCATCAATAATAAACATTTCATTAGGGAGCAACACAAAGTTAGGGATGGTAAACTTACCATTTACGGCATCGTAGGCTATTTCGCTGGCTCTAAAGGCTGCGTTGTTTAGTTGTGTTGTGCGTACGGTGTAGCCTGTTGCATCAATTAAGCGAGTATCGCTCACAATAGATGCTCCGCCTGCGGTGCTGTAACTAGGGGATGTGGTAGTTACTGTAAAAGTAGCTGGCAAAATGGGCAAACCACCGTTACCGCCACCTGTTCCAAATGGTAACTGCGAAATATCGGCTTTACATAACTTACCTGCACTTTTATCCCAAATGTAAAGTTGGTCATCTTGTTCAGCCTCGCCTATTAATGGGGGCAGTTGTGGGAGTTTTACTTTTATGTTTGTATCTGGCATTTTAAATTCCGTTAATTAGTTTTACCAATTTTGTTTGCACAACAGTATCAGCCAATTCTAGGCTAATTAAATACGGCTGGTTAATGTTTTTTTTGATGCCTATACACCTAATTTGCTGGTTAATGCCCAAATCGCTATCAATCAACTCAACGGTTTGCCCTAATTTTATGCTTATGCTGTTTTGCTTTGCCCAAATTGGGTTACAGTTTAAGGTATAGCTTAGTTTTGGGGTGCAATTATCGTTTAAGTGTTTTTCGGCGACTGTTTTTAAAGTTTCTTCAGCTGTAATTACATAACTTGGAGGCATTGTAATATCTACCAAGGTGTATTTATCGCCTACTTTTGGGGTGTAAGTTGCGGAGGGTACTATTTTGGTTTGTTCTTCTCGGTTTTCTAAAATGGTAAATTGTTTTAGTCCGTGGTTGTACCCGCCATCGGCAATTAAAAACTCATAGCCAGCTAATAGTCCGCTTTTAAAAACCAATTTAGCGTTTACCTCAGAAATTAAGTAGCCAGTCAAATCAAAATCCATTGAACTATCGGCAAAGATTAAAGGAGATGTTACGCTTGTAATTGTTCCAGTACGTTGTGGGTAAACATCTTCAAATAATTTTGTACCCTCAATAATTCCGTATTTTTCGGTAAGTTTTTCTATGTACACCTCATCGCTTAACCTTAACCTTACCGCTCCGTTTCGGTATTGATTGCCTAAATTTTTATCGCTACCATAAGCGTACAGGCGTGTAATTACGTTACTGCTGTCTTGGTTATTCCTAGTTAATGAATATAAACCCTCATTTTTGCCGTATTTTAGGGTAATGTTTGAGTTATCTTGTTTGCGGTAAAGGCTTATGGCATAGCCATCAACAATATACTCCGTTTCAAATTCTTGTGCCAGCCTTACCAAAGTTTCTAAGCAATTGTTGCTGTCAAATTCGAGTGTTTTTTCGTCCGTTTGCTCCACAAACCTAATGTACCAACCGCTTTGTGGTTCACGCCTTTTTAGGTTGTAAATTATCAATTGCAAAAACCCTAATGCGGTTGCTGTCATTGTAAATTTACCGTCTTTAAACTGATTTATGGTATTTAAAAAAAGGTATTGCGTTTTAGCTAAGTCGTACGATTTACTCTCGAAAACTAAACGGTATTGCAGGTTTCTCCTTGCGGTTTTTGTAACGCTTGGTATAGAATTTAAAAAATATTGTTCGCCAAAAAAAACGGCACTATCGCCAATGGCAAAAGGTATGGCCACGGCCACGCTTATACCAACGGTAACCACATCTTGCCCCATTAAGGAGCGTTCCATTTGGCTACCTTCGTCAGGGTGTATTACCGCCCTTACTGTACCGTCTTTTTTTATTACCGTTACCACTAATACGATATTTTATTTTTTTTAACCTCGCTAATTACTGCGTGATTTACACACGCTGTTGTAACTTTTGCCCCTTTGTAAATGTTTAGCAATACCTTTGCATCGCCGTAGGCTATTACGGAGGTTTCAGTATTATCAAAACAATCAATTACCAAATAGGCATTACCGCCTACGTTAATATTTGCTTTGCTGTTGTGTTTTACAAAAACCTCGCCTGTTTCAAACTCGTTGTAATTTAAGTTTGCGTTTGTTTTACCCAACAAAACGGCTTTTTGGGGGTTGGTTAAATCAATTTCTTTGTCAATGTGTATGCCAAAGTTTACTAACTCTTCCCCAGCATTTTTAATTAAAAAATCGTTTGATGGAAAGTTTTTTTCTAAGCAAAAATCAATTCCAGCAATGTACATTGCCAGTAACTCTCCCACGCTTTTTGCCTCGGCTAATTTACTTTCAAAAGGTTTGCAAATTTCGCATTTTACCGCCTCGGCAATCAATTCTTTTTTAAATTTTAATTCCATATTATGCTATTAAATACCTGTCTTGTTCGTCCACTAAATAAACCGCATCCATATTGTCGGAGGGGTTTGTTTCGCCAAACACTAAATCAAATGTTACTGCAATTTTACCGCTACTAAAAGATGTTAGCTTTTGAAAATTGCTTTGCTCTTTGTAATAAACATAAAATGTTTTTCCTAAATCTTCCACAAACAGCTGGTGCGTTCCTAAACCGCTTAACTCGGTAAATAGACCGTTATATTTGTTCCAATATTCTGTTTTTGCAGCTGTTGCGTTGCCCAAATTTACAACATTTAAGCAACAATTCAACTTAAATTCTCTTGATTCAAAAAAAGGCTCTTGCAAATCTATTTCTAGTCCGTTTAATTCTGCCCAGTTTTTGTTTAAACTCTCCTTTCTTTTTGGGAAAGCTAAAAAAGTGTTCGAGCCTGTGGTAACATCAATACCAAAAATACCTTTAAAATCTTTGTTGTTTAGTTTATATCCCATTATTTACCCTGACTTCTTAATGCTATGTTTAAATTACCTCCTATGCTATCGCTCATATTTTTCAAATACGGCAAATAGGCATCGGCGGTGTCCGCTGTGCGTTTGGTGTTTTGTTCAATTTTTATGGCAGTTTCTAAATTAGCTGTGGCCACCTCTAATTGTTTTGCGCCCATCATACCGATATTGCTTAGTAGGGTGTTAGCTTCAATTTGTGCCAAGCGCATACCGTTAAACTGCCCAGCTATTAGCGTTCCTGTTTCTTCGGTTAAATCACGTTTTATTGCCCCTGCCATACCTCCGCCTTGGGCTTTTGATTTATCGGTTTTAAAATATTCGGGCATTGTTCCTAATGCTTCTGTAAATTGTTTCCCAGCATCTTGTAACTTGCCTATTGCAGGTTTAAAATCAAAACCAGCAATACTATTGCCGTTATCTTTGCCATATTTTACTAAATCGTCCGTTACTTGTTTTACAATTGGTTCAAGCAAAGCCAATCGCAAGCTGTTTTTTATCGACTTTCCTATAAAATCTTCAAAGGCGTTGTTTAGCGACTTCACACCGTCCTCTCCAGCCATAAATGCACTTGTTAGAGCATCGGCTAAGGTGTTTGATAGGGCTTTATAGTCGGTTTGTAGTAAATTTTGGCTTACGGCTTTGGCTAACTCTTGCTGTTTTAACGCAGCATCTTCCAACTGCCTATCGTAATCATCGATTTTACTTTGGTCGGTTTTCTTTTTATCTTCTTCCGCTTTTCGCATTTCTGCGATGGCCGCCTTTTGTTTTTCAAGGTTTTGAATAAGTTTTTCGCTATCTTCATAGTAAGAGTTACCTACGGAGTTTTCTACTTGGTTCTGCAATGAACGGTAGGATTTTTCAAGGGACTTTAAAATATTTCTATACCCAGCTATTTTCTTTTCAAGGTTAATATCTTGGCGGTCGAATAGTTTTATTGCGGAAGTAACTAATTTTATACCGCCTTGTATCATTTTTGCAGGGTCGCCGCTTAATAATCCAGCTGCGCCCTCGGCCATACCTATTGCGTTTTCTATATCCTTATTGGTTTGGTCATCTAAACCACCTCCAATTAGGTTTGCGATTTCTTGTAACCCTTTTAAAACTTCAATATTTTTAGCTACTCTATTTTGTACAGAGTTTGCATACTCTTCCCAAGCTGCCTTAGCCGTTGCGCTATCTTTAGCGTTAGTTTTTAGTAACTCATTATACCGTTCTAATGCTTTGGCAGGTTTATTACCCATAGGGTCGTTTACCTTATACTCAAGGTTGGTTAAGTCGTTGCTTCTTGCTGTAAACTCTTCTGGCGAAAGTTTCTTTTCAGGGTCGTTTTGATTTGCGATTAATAAATCTCGCCTTGTTTGTATAGCTTTTAAAACGGCTTGTTTGCTCATTACATCGTAGTAATTAAACAGTTTTTGCCAGTCGCTTTTTATATCAAATTGGCTGGAGTTTAGGCTTTCTTTTAGGTTATCACGTTGCCTTGCTAGGTTGGCTTTTTGCTCGTCTGTGGCATCTGCTCCTAAAGCGGCTACTTGGGCGTAATAATCTTTATCAATTGCTAATAAAGCATCCGATTGGGTTTCAGCGTTACCTAAAGCCCTTGAAAGTAAAGCTATTTTATCGGCCGCTATTTTTTTGTCGTTTTCAAATATTTCTTTTTCTACCAATTTTCTCTCTTGGCTATTTTCTAAAGTTTTTTCTAATTTTAAGTTTAAATACGTTGTAAAATCGGTTATATCATTACCCTGTGCATCTTTTGCAAGTGCAAAAAAAGCCTTAGCCGATTTTTCGCCTATTGCTTGTTTTGCGTTTTCGTAATCGCTGTAAATATTTTTTTTGCTATCAAGATGGGTTTTATATTCTTCATAGTCATCTTTTTGTTTTTGAGCCGCCAACTCTTTGCCCTCCGCTCTATCTATCCGCTCAACAATAGCTTTTGGGGCTTTTAAGTCTTTTGCCCTATCTTTTAGCTTTTGATACTCCTGTTTTATTTTATCAATTTGGGATAGCTGCTTTGTCATCCCAGCTTGGTTTGCTTTTATTTCGGCATCAGCAACATCTTTAACTAAGGCTTGTATTTTGGATATACCCGTACCGCTTGCACCTACTTTTTTATCTATTTCAAAAGCCAAAATTTCTTTTTGGGCAACGGCTATTTTGGATTTATAAATAGCTGATAGTTTTTTAAAATTTTCGGCTTTTTTATCTAGTCCTTCAAGGTCTGTTGTAGCCTTAGTTATAATATCTTCGTAATATTTTTTATTAAAAACCTTTTTGTCGGTTTCTTTTTTAACAGCGTTATTGAATGCTATTTGAGTGTTAATGCCTTTTATTTCAGCTAAAATGGCATTGTACTTTACTTTATTACTTTTTGCTAATGCTAAGTCTTTGGTTAGTTTATCGGCTTGCTTTTGTAGGTAATCGGTACTTCCGTCTTGCTT
Source organism: Bacteroidota bacterium (assembly GCA_004293295.1). Lineage (GTDB taxonomy): Bacteria > Bacteroidota > Bacteroidia > UKL13-3 > UKL13-3 > UBA6183. The sequence goes on along the minus strand of RDYC01000300.1, from coordinate 1,616 downwards.
TATTTTGTTTAAAGCTAACTCATTTACCTTTAGTGCGGTATCGATATCCTCTTTGTTTTCTTTGTTAGCCGTTCCAACAAAATTATCCTCAAGCATTTTACCTGCCTGTTTATCTCTTAAAGACAATAGCCATACCATTGCTTGTTTTGGGTAACTTAAATCATCTCCTGTTTTTGTTTTTGATTTTTGTATTAACAGTCTTACCTTTTCATCAAAAAGCCCTTTTTGCACCGCTGCATCTTCAAGTGATTTTACATAAGCATAAATAGCCAAAGTAGCTTTACCTGCCAGTATCTCCTCATCTGTATATCCCTGTAAATGAGCTTTCATTACGCCCCTTAGGTTCGTAACCGCTGTATGTTTATCAGTAATTGATGCTGTATTGTCTTTTAATACCTTTGTATTGTCTCTTATTTTGGTGGTTTCTTCAATGGTAGATGCGTGAGCCTCCTCCATTATAGCGTTTACCTTTTTTTGTGCTTCAACGGCTGCATCGGCTTCGTCCGCAAACATTACTAAATAGCCAATAAACGCAGCTAAAGCCTCGGCGGCCGTCATTGTGCGTGTTACTGCAATAACTTTATAGCCGTTGTTTATGGTTGAAGTAACGGTTAAAGCGTTTCTTGCTGTTTCAAATGCGGACGTGGCAATTACCGCCGCTTTATAAACTCCATAAGTACCCACTAAAGCTCCTAAAACGTTAAGTACCGTTTTGTAATTATCGGTAAGGTATTTTAACCCACTTATTCCCGAGTAAATAAAGCCCTCGTTGCTTTTGCCTATTTCGTTAAGCATTGTTGCGAAGCTATCGGAAAGGTTAGATATTTGCCCAGTAACCGATTTGCTATTTTCCTGCATTAAGTTAAAAAATATACCGCCCTCGCCTGCCATACTTTGAAACGCTTTTTCAATATCGGCAAAACCTACACGGCCAGCTTGTACATACTCCTTAACTTGTGTAGTAGCTATACCCATTGTTTCGGCTAAAGCCTTGTAAATAGGAATACCACGCCCTGCAAATTGGTTCATATCCATTTGCGTAACTCTGCCCGATGCTTTTAACGTACCGTACAGGTAAACAATATCGCCTAAGTTGCTACCTACTCCCGAGGCTACATTACCAAGCACATTCAATTGTTTTTCCACATCTTTAGCGGCAAAACCATAAGCTAACATTTGCTTTGCGCCTGTGGCCACTTCGGTTAATGTAAAAGGAGTTTTAGCGGCAAACTGCACTAAGGTTTGCATTAAATTGTCGGCTTTCTCTTTACTGCCAAGCATTACCCTAAATCCTGTTTCAAGCTGTTGAAACTCGCCACGTACCGCAATAATTTGAGATATTAGTTCTGTCCCTTTGCTTACTGCAAAGAAACCTACTAAAGCTGTTTTTGCGCTGTTTATGGTTTCGGTTAAGCCCCCAGCGGATGGCGAACGGCCTAAGCTATTTAGTTTTCTAATTTCGCCTTGCGTTTCCTGTATTTTTCTATTGTAATCGGCTATTACTTTAGTGTCAAAACTTTCATTTGCAGCCTTTCTGTACTCTCGTAGTTTTTCCCTTAACGATTTTATAGAATTATTTAACGGAGCATCATCAATAGATGCCGTCCAGTTTAACC